>NZ_CP027228.1:302638-605277 GCF_002998925.1 Mogibacterium diversum
TAAATTCAAGGAGGATAAAATGGGAAATAGACCACTTGAGGGAATCAGAGTTGTTGAGATGGCAACATTTATCGCAGCACCTTGTACAGCAAGGTTTCTAGCTGACCTAGGAGCTGAAGTTATAAAGGTTGAGCCACCTATGGGAGATCCACTACGATACACTGCGGTTAATGAAGGAAGACCTTTAGACCAGAAGGAGAACACATCCTACGACCTTGAGAATGCAGGCAAGACCTGTATCTCGCTCAACACAAAGTCTGAGGAGGGAAGAGAGGCTTTAGAGAAGCTTTTGGCAACTGCGGACGTATTTATCTGCAACTGGCGTCAGTCACCTCTGAAGAGAGCAGGGTTAGATTGGGATACTCTGCATGAGAAATACCCTAAGCTAGTGTACGGATATGTATCAGGATACGGAGAAAAAGGTCCTGATAAGGATCTCCCAGGATTCGACTTTACTGCATTTTACGCAAGAGGCGGCATCTTAGGACCTCTTCGTGACAAAAACAGCTTGCCAATGCTAACAGTTCAGGGCTTCGGAGACCACCAGGTTGCTATGAACCTAGCAGCCGGAGTTCTCGCAGCACTATTCAAGGCTAAGATGACTGGTGAAGGTGATCACGTAGTGGTATCGCTATTCCACAGCGCAATATGGGATATCTCACTGATGCTGCAGGCAAGCCAGTACGGAGCAGATAGCACTCAGTACCCTATGGAGAGGTGGAAGCTAGGTAATCCGCTTGTGCTCTGCTATGAGACAGCTGATGGTCAATGGCTACAGATAGCAATGCCTCAGTACGATAGACATTATCCAATACTGATGAACGCTATGGGCTATCCAGAACTTGCTGACGATGCTAGATATTATCCACAGAAGAATCTAATTCCTAATCGTGAAGAGTTCTCAGCGTGGATAACTGCAGAGTTTAAGAAAAAGACTTGCGACGAATGGTGCAAGCTGCTGGATGCAAATGATTTGCCATACGCAATTGCTCAGGAGTGGGACAGCCTCCTAGAAGATAAGCAGGCATGGGCATCGGATTGCTTCTATGAGATGTCTTATAGCAACGGAAACAAGCGTACACTCGTAAGACCTCCAGTTTTATTCGACCAGATGGGACTACCTCCATATGAGAGAGGACCTTATCTTGGAGAGCAGACAAAGGATATTCTCGGTGAACTTGGGTACTCTGCCGAAGCTATAGATGAGTTAATAAAGAGTGGTGCTGCAATCGATATGGATCCAGCACTTAGGGACTAATTTAAAATATACAGGGAAAATGCATAGGTTTGACACAAGAAAAGTGATTTACAAAGGAGAAATGGTATGAAAATTACTGCATATGAAGTTAGACCTGATGAAGAGCCTGTCATCAGAAATCTATGTGAGAAGTACGGTATAGACGTGGTTATTACAAGAGCAAATCTTGACGATACTACAGTTAACCTTGCTGAAGGAAGTGATGGAATCACTACTCTAGGGCAGAGCACATATTCTAACGAGGTGCTTGATGAACTAAAGAAGATGGGTGTTAAGGTACTAGCATCACGCTGCGTAGGATACAATCACATGAATGTTGAGTATGCTAAGAAGCTTGGATTTAAGCTTTGTAACGGTACATATGCTCCAAATGGAGTTGCGGAATACTCTGTAATGGCGATACTGATGTGCATGCGTCACCAGAAGAAAGCGCTGTATAACACAAATGACAACGACTTTACACTAAAAGGCAAGATGGGTAGAGAGCTTAGATCTCTCACAGTGGGAGTGCTAGGCGCAGGAAAGATTGGTAAAACCGTAATCAAGATTCTAAGTGGATTTGGCTGCAAAATCCTAGCATATGACGTAATTCAGGATGACGAAGTTAAGGAATATGCAACATACGTTGATATGGATACCATATACAAAGAATGCGACGTAATAACAATCCATATGCCACTACTGCCAGCTACAACCGGCATGATTGACAAAGAGGCTGTGGCAAAGATGAAGGATGGAGTAATCATCATCAACAATGCAAGAGGTGAACTACTCGATGTAGATGCTATTATCGAGGGTATTGAAAGTGAAAAAATCGGTGCACTCTTCTGTGATGCATTTCCAGGAGAGACTGGTATTATCCACATTCCACATAGCACAGACATTATCAGAACTGAAGGAATGCCTTACTTTAAGCTTAAATATCTGCGTTCATTCGTAAACGTATATCACACACCACACATGGCATTCTTCACTGAAGAGGCAGCTGAATCTATGGCAGCATGTGGAGTTGACAGCATCTATGAGATTTTGACAGAAGGTAAGTCATCTCATGAAATACCATGCTAAGGAGGTAAATAAATGATTTTAGATCGAAAGCATGCACTTCAGCAGAAACTGTTCCGCGAGTTTGCAGAGACAGAATTCACCAAGGAACTTCAGGATGAATTAGATGAAACGGGTGAATTTAACTGGGATATGCACAAGAAAATGGCCCGTTATGGATTTATGGGAGTGAAGATTCCTGAGGAGTACGGCGGAGCTGGAGCTGACAGCTTGACATACGTACTCATGGATGAAGAGTTCGCTCGCCAGGATGCAGTTCTTGCAATATATGCAAATACATCAAATTCGCTCGGCGGAGGACCTCTTCTGCTCGCAGGAAGCGAGTCTCAGAAAAAGGAATATTTACCACAGGTTGCAAGCGGTGAGAAGATTCTCGTGTTCGGACTCACTGAACCTGGCGCAGGTTCAGATGCAGGTGGAACTACTACAACAGCAATTCCGGATGGTGATGACTTTATCATCAATGGTCGTAAGTGCTTCATATCTGGTGCACCTATGGCTGACTGGATTATCATCTATGCAAAGACAGATCTATCTCAAAAGGGTTCTCGCGGAATCTCGATGTTCATCGTAGATATGCACGCAGATGGCGTATCGCTCGGAGCACCAGAGAAAAAGATGGGAATCAATGGATATCCAACTTCTGATGTAGTATTTGAAGATGTAAGGGTGCCAAAGGCAAATCTTATCGGACCTCTCAACAAGGGCTTCCAGTATGCAATGAAGACGCTTGACGGAGGTAGACTCGGAGTAGCTGCTATGTCGGTAGGAGTAGCTCAAGGCTGCCTAGATGAGGCTGTAAAGTATGCAAAGGAGCGAAAGCAGTTTGGCCGCAGAATCGCAGATTTCCAGGGCGTGAGCTTCATGATCGCTGAGATGCAGGCTGATGTTGAAGCTGCAAGACAGCTAACATATCACGCAGCTACGCTCAAGGACCAGAATTCTCCTCAGGCAGGAATGGCTTGCTCTATCGCTAAGTACTTCGCTGCAGAAGCTGCAAACCGCTGCGCTTACAAGGCTGTACAGATTCATGGTGGATATGGCTATATCAAGGAATATAGAGTAGAGAGACTTTATAGAGATGCTCGTATCATGAGCATATTCGAAGGAACCAGCCAGATTCAGGAAGTTGTAATCGCAAATAATTTGCTTAAGTAGAGGAGGAAGGAATAAATGAAAATTTTTGTAACAGTAAAACAGGTTCCTGATACCTCCGGCAAGGTTGCAGTAAACG
Organism: Mogibacterium diversum; assembly: GCF_002998925.1. NCBI lineage: Bacteria > Bacillati > Bacillota > Clostridia > Peptostreptococcales > Anaerovoracaceae > Mogibacterium > Mogibacterium diversum. The sequence continues at coordinate 306,196 of NZ_CP027228.1, forward strand.
AGGATGGAACACTTAACCGCGCTTCAATGCAGACTATCATCAATCCTGATGACCTTAATGCTGTAGAGCAAGCGCTCACTCTAAAGGAAGAGTTTGGATATAAGGTAGTAGCTTTCACGATGGGGCCTATGCCAGCTGAAGGAATGCTAAGAGAACTAATGGCAATGGGCGTAGATGAGACAGTACTGGTATCTGCTCGTGAATTCGGAGGATCAGACACATATGCGACTTCTCAGATCCTTGCAGCAGCAATAGATACTTATGGAATCGAAGAGGATGACATAATAATCGCTGGTCGTCAAGCTATCGACGGTGACACTGCGCAGGTAGGACCTCAGATTGCTGAGAAGCTACATCTACCACAGGTTACATATGCCGGTGAAGTTACCAAGGAAGGCGAGTCCCTTATCATCAAGAGAATGCTCGAAGACGGATATATGCTCGTAAAGGTTCCAACACCTTGCATGATTACTTGCATCAAGGAGCTCAATACACCTAGATATATGAGCGTAATCGGAACTGAAAAGTGCTGGGACATGCCACTTAAGATAATGGATTTTGCAGCACTTGAGAATCATCCACTTATCGATAAGACTACCATTGGACTAAAGGGTTCTCCAACCAATATCTATAAGTCGTTTACACCTCCAGTTAAGGGTGGCGGCATGATTCTAGAAGGTTCAGACAAGAATACCACTGATGAGCTTGTATCGATTCTGACAGGCAAGCACATCATATAGAAAGGAGAATTCAACATGGCTTACGATAGTTCACAAATCGACGCTTTCAAGAATGTGTGGGTATTCTGCGAACAGCGCCAAGGCAAGATGATGCCAACAACATTTGAGCTTATATCCGAGGGAAGAAAGCTAGCGGATGAGCTAGGATGCAATCTATACGGAATACTTCTCGGAGATGACGTAGATGATCTAGCTTCTGAACTCGGCGGCTACGGGGCAGATGGCGTATACGTATATAACAGCCCACTGCTCAAAAATTATACTACAGACGGATATACTAAGGTTATAAGTGAAGCGGTGCAGGAGTTTAGACCTGAGGTAATGCTATTTGGAGCATCTAACATAGGCAGAGATCTTGCACCTAGATGCGCAGCAAGACTTCATACAGGTCTCTGTGCAGACTGTACACACCTTGATATAGATCTCGATGGATATATAAACTTCCTGCGTTCTGGCTCATCTCTAGATGTAGACAATATGAAGTTTGATACTAAGCTCTTTGATGTAAATACCAATCTCAAGATGACTCGTCCTGCATTCGGTGGACACCTTATGGCTACCATCGTTTGCCCAAGGTTCAGACCAGCTATGGCAACTGTAAGACCGGGTGTAATGCAGAAGAGACCATACGACGAAGCTGGAGCTGCAAATGTAGAGATTATGCATCCAGACTTTGAACTTGTGGCTGCAGATATTGAGACAGAAGTACTAGATATCGTTAAGGCTGCCAAGAAAATGGTAGACCTAATAGGTGCTGATGTAATCGTATCAGTAGGTAGAGGAATTGCAAAGGATGTTGAGGGCGGAATTGCTCTAGCAACTGAGCTTGCAGAACTGCTCGGCGGAGTAGTAGGTTCATCGAGAGCCTGCGTAGATGCCGGATGGATCAGTGCTGATCATCAGGTAGGACAGACAGGTAAGACTGTTCACCCAAGAATATATGTTGCATTAGGAATATCTGGAGCAATTCAGCACAAGGCTGGAATGCAAGATTCTGAATGCATCATAGCAATTAACAAGAATGAGACAGCTCCAATCTTCGAGATCGCAGATTACGGAATTACTGGTGACTTATTCAAAGTTGTTCCACTGCTAATCGACTCAATCAAAGCAGCGAAAGAAACTGCTTAATATAGGCAAGTACAGGGGTGTGCGGGCACGTACTGCATTCCCCTGTTCTTCAAAACTGCCAAAGGGGGATAGGATGGAAAAAAAGATATATAACATAGTGGCTATAAATCCTGGATCGACATCGACGAAATTCGGGTTTTATCACAACTGCGAAAAGGTATTTATCGAGAATATATATCATAAGAAAGATGAACTCGCTCAGTTTGGCAGTATACAAGAGCAGCTAAGCTATAGAAAACTGCTCGTTGAGAATAGGTGTGCATGCAATGGTGTAAATCTACAAGAGGTAGATGCATTCGTTGGCAGAGGAGGAGGGCTTCTTCCCTCAACAAGCGGTGTATATTGTATAAATGATAAAATAATTTACGATTGTGAAACCGCAGCCTCTGGAATACACCATCCTGCTCTACTCGCTTCCCAGATAGCAAGGCAGCTAGCCAATAAATACGAGGCAAAGGCTTATATCGTAAATCCACCAGATACAGACGAATTTCAGGATTTGGCGAGAGTTACAGGCATTAAAGGGATTTACAGAGATAGTCACGTTCACTGCCTAAACCAGAAGGAGGTAGCAAGACGCTACTGCTTGGAAAAAGGCATAACTTATAATGAGTCAAACTTCATCATCTGCCATCTTGGCGGCGGTGTATCCATAACAGCTCACCGTAAAGGCAGGATGATTGATAGCAACGACAATCTAATCGGCGATGGTCCCATGACACCCCTTAGGGCCGGTACAATACCGGCAAAGAAAATAATTGACATTGCATTTAGTGGTGACTACACGCACGAAGAACTTGAAGATTTGATTGTCAGAAATAGCGGGCTCAGCAGTCACCTAGGAACTGCTGATGTTCAGGAAATCATGAAACGCATAGAAGAGGATAATGATGAATATGCAAAGCTTGTCCTCGATGCGATGATTTATCAGTTTGCAAAGGCTGTGGGCGAATGCGCATGTGTACTCAAAGGTGATGTGGATGCAATACTCATTACAGGTGGGCTTGCTAGAAGCGAATATATAGTAAGGAATTTAGAGAAATACGTAGACTGGATCTCAGAAACGTGGGTGATGCCAGGGGAGTGGGAAATTGCGGCTCTCGCATCCGGTGCATATCAGGCTATGACTGATCAGGTAGACGTACTCACGTATACTGGAGTGCCAGTTTTCCGAGGTTTTCATTCATTAAAATATCATTTATAGATATAAACCTTTTTAATTTTTCTTCTTGAATGCGCAGCTTTATGCTGCGCTTTTAATATCCGTACAAATATAAGCAAATGATTGACCATAAAAAGGAGCACAAAAAGAATCCGAATGGTACTGAAATTATCTGCTAAAAACGAGGCGGACGCATAATCAATATGATAAAATACTAAAGTACATATAGTTTTACATATTGATTCTTAGTGAGTTAAAAGATAGGCGTAAAACTCAATTAGCCGAGCTAAGTTACGAGTTTTCGAGAAAGTATAGTATATGAAGTATGAATTAATTGCAACAGCGACATTTGGACTTGAAGCGGTAGTAAAGATGGAGCTACAGGATCTTGGGTACAATGTGGTAAAGGTCGAAGATGGGAAGGTAACTTTTATCGGTGATGAGAGAGCCATTGTTCACAGCAATATGTGGCTTAGGACAGCCGATAGAGTTTATATTAAGGTTGCTGAGTTCAATGCTGAAACCTTTGAAGAATTATTCCAGCAGGTTCGCGGAATCGGCTGGGAGGATTTTCTGACAGTTGATGCGGCATTTCCTGTTGTAGGAACATCAGTAAAATCCACGCTTCACAGCGTTACGTCGTGCCAAAGCATAATCAAGAAAGCGATAGTTTCAAGGCTTTCTGATTTCTATGTGCAAAATCACTTTGATGAAGCAGGTGCAAATTATCGCATCAGATTTTCTATACTCAAGAACCACGTCACGTTGCTTCTCGATACATCGGGAGCAGGACTTCATAAACGTGGTTATAGGGCAGTAGATGTTGCAGCACCTATGAAAGAGACACTAGCAGCAGCGCTTGTAAGGCTTAGCTTCTGGAAGGAAGGCGTGATGCGTAGAGATAAGGATAATCCTGACCATGTGGCGCGGATTCTTGTAGATCCATGCTGTGGATCTGGAACGATTCTAATCGAGGCCGCTATGATGGCTAGAAACATCGCACCAGGTCTTAACCGCAAGTTTGCCGCGATGGCATGGGACTTCATCCCGGAGGAACTGTGGAATGAAGAACGCCAGGCTGCATATAACGCTGTTGATTACGATAGCGAAGCAATAATCAAAGGCTTTGATATAAATGGAAAAGCGATTGCTGCAGCTATGGCCAATGCTATGGAAGCAGGTGTTGAAGAAGATATCTCATTCAGCCGCATGGACATGCGCAAATTCAGAGCAGATGAATCAAACGGAATCATCATTACAAATCCTCCGTATGGTGAGAGAATCGGCGATAAGGATGCGATTCATAAAATTTATGCGCGATTAAAAGAGATTCTTGAAAAAGATCCTACATGGTCTCTATTCATGATTACGACTGACCGAGAAGTGGAGAAGATATTTGATAGAAAAGCTGATAGAAGACGTAAGCTATATAACGGAAGACTTCAGACTACCTATTATCAGTTCCACGGACAGAAAATTTCAAAGTAACTATGTAAATGGCGTGAATCGCACAGACATTTACAGGCAAGGAAATTAACTGATGAAAAAGATTGATGAAACATTTATGTCGGCAGATGCAAAGACACCGATACATGTTAGAAAATGGATACCAGATGAGAAACCGAAGGCGGTTCTACAGATAATACATGGAATGGTTGAGTTCGTTGGCAGGTACAGTGCATTTGCTTCGTATCTGACTGATCACGGATATGTTGTCGTTGGACATGATTTGCTTGGGCATGGAGAATCGGCACTCACGCCTGATGATTACGGGTATTTTGGCGATCATGGCAATGAGACTTTGATTGCTGATATCCATGAACTTAGAAATAGAACATCTAAGGAATATCCAGATATTCCATATTTCATACTCGGTCACAGCATGGGATCTTGTCTCTTGCGTCAGTATCTAACGGAAAAAGATAATGATGGAATTAGCTACTCTGAAGGTCTAGCGGGCGCGATAGTGATGGGGACATGTCAGCCTAATGCGTTGGTTTTGCATGCGGGAAGTGCACTGGCATCCCTGTTTAAAGCTGTGAGAGGGCCTCGATATAGAAGTAAACTCATTAACTCTATGGCATTCTCTTCGTATAATAAAAAGTTTAAGCCGGCAAGGACGCAATTTGATTGGCTAACAAAGGATACTGAGATTGTTGATTGGTACTGCGAGGAAGAGTGGTGTAGCTTTATTTTTACCGTAAATGCATACAAAGAGATGTTTAAGGGTGTCCTGAGGTGTATTGATAAGGATAGTGCTAAAACAATCTCTCCAAACCTTGCTATGCTCTTCGTTTCTGGCGCTGAAGACCCAGTGGGTGACTTTGGAGAAGGCGTTAGAAAAGCATATATGCAGTATGTGAGCAACACTAAGTGCATAGTGGATATCAAACTGTATTATGATGACAGACATGAGATCCTTAATGAGACAGACAGAGACTCTGTGTACGACGATATTAGAACTTGGCTAGACGAAAGGTTAGAGGATATCAATGAACTATAGAGAACTTTATAATTCAAAGCTTAAAACACCTAGCGAAGCTGCGCAGGTCGTAAAGAGTGGCGATTGGGTAGATTTCGGATGCTACCAGGGCTTTCCAACCCTCTTTGATGAGGCGCTTGCAGCAAGAAAAGCTGAACTTGAGGATGTAAAAGTACGCGCACTACTCATAACTAAACCACTACAGATAGCTGAGCAGGATCCAGATGCAGAACACTTCACATATAATTCGTGGCACATGATCGGATATGAGAGGAAGCTGTCTGATAGGGGACTCTGCAAGTTCATTCCTATGGTATTTAGAAATCTCCCCGATTACTACAGGCGTTTTCTTACGGTAAATGTCGCTGTAATGGGCGTAACTCCAATGGATGAGCACGGCTACTTTAACATGTCAATGAGCAATTCTCATGCTCGTGCAGTTTTTGATGTAGCGGATATTATCATTCTTGAGGTAAATGAGAAACTACCTTTTGTTCATGGACTTGAAAATACCATACATATCTCGGAAGTAGATATGGTTATTGAAGGGGAACATGAGGGACTTACTGAATTCCCTTCAATTGTAGCTGGTCCAGTAGAGGAGCAGATTGCTGAATCTATCGTTGATAGAATGACAAATGGTGCATGTATTCAGCTCGGAGTTGGAGGTATGCCAGATGCGATAGGAAAACTGATTGCTGAGTCTGAGCTCAAAGACCTTGGAATTCATACAGAACTGCTAGTAAATGCTTATCTCGATATGCACAAGGCAGGTAAGATAACAAATTTAAATAAGCATGACATCATGAGAGGTAAATCGGTGTTCAGTATCGCCCACGGTACAAAAGAATTATTCGACTGGGTTTCAGATAACCCTAGCATGTGCTGTGCTCCAATAAATTATGTAAACGACCTTTCAGTAATAGGAGAAATTGACAACTTCGTATCCATAAACAGTTGTATCGCGGTGGATTTATTTGGACAAATTTCAGCAGAAAGTGCGGGAACTAGGCATATAAGTGGAACTGGAGGGCAGCTTGATTTCCTCACTGCAGGTTTCAAGAATCCTAGAGCTCAGAGCTTTATCGCACTTCCTTCTACATATACAGATAAAAAAGGAAATCTACATTCGAATATCAAACCTACGTTTACTGGTGGCGACATAATTACGGATCCGCGAAGTCAGGCATATACTATGGTAACTGAGTATGGCATAGAAAATCTCGCAGGAGCTTCAGTATGGGAACGTGCCGAAAAGCTGATTAACCTAGCACATCCTGATTTCAGAGAGGAACTCATTGAGTCAGCAAAGAAGGTAAATGTATGGAGACAATCAAATAAGAGATAGATTTTGTTGATAATAGACTTATAATAGGTACATTAAGGCGCCCTTTGGGGTGCCTTATATATTATATTGTGTGTTATAATTAGCGAATGGATCAATATTACGTATTTATGATAATTAAATCGGTAATTTCAGTAATTATCGCATTACTGCTAGGCAATGGTACAGTTGTCTGGTTTAATAACATGCCTGTGAGATGGTTTCAGGAGGAGGGAGAAAATCTCCCATCATCACTTATCGCAGATATTGAAAGTGAGAGACAGAGACTTCCTAGCACTCCGTGGAAGCTCGTTTTCACTGTATTCTTCGGAGCAAGCGGCGTATTTTTGTCCATCAGGGAATCATCACAGTTTATGATTGCCGGTATGCTTTTGATATTCATTGTTACCATGATGGCAATATGTGATGCCAAGTATCGCATAATTCCTGACCAACTGAACGTGCTATTAGCCGTATCAGCAGTTGGTTTCGTGAGTTTTAACGAGAAGTTGCTCGAGCCTATTTATGGTGCGCTCATAGGATTATCGCTTGGACTCGCTACATATGGTTTAGGGAGATTAATTTACCACAAGACAGTAATTGGCGGAGCGGACATCAAGTTCTACATATCAATAGGCTTGGTTACAGGTATGCATGGAGTGATTGCGATATTCATTTTGATTTCTGTTTTCGCACTTATTCACATTATTTACCTGAGCATCACAAAGAAATTTGATGCTGATGAACATAGACCGATGCTCGTATATGCTCTTCCTGCTGTAACTCTATATGTATTGGTTTTATGGGATTATCTTCCACTTGTGCTACTATAGTGAAGCTAGCTAAAAAATAATATAGGGACCTTGTAGAAGAAGCTACGAAGTATAGTTTATGTAAATAGATAGAAAGGTAAATATGTCTGAGGGAAGCAAGAATATTCTTCTTAAAATTCAATATGACGGCACGAATTTTCACGGCTGGCAAAAGCAGGTTGATGTTAGGACTGTGCAAGGCGAAGTTGAACATGTGCTCCGCTTTATCGCAGGTTATGAAGTGCCTATAAATGGAACAAGCAGAACCGATACAGGTGTACATGCATTAGGTCAATGCTGTTCCTTCACATGGGACAATCCACTTCCAACTGATAAACTAGCAGATATCATGAACAGAAGATTCGGTGCAGGTGGTCTAGGGAGAAGTGGACTTCCTGGTGATATTAAGGTCATTTCGGCACATGAAGTTCCGGAGGATTTTCACGCCAGATTTTCTTGCCATGGTAAGACTTATAAGTATATTATCGATAGAAGTGGTGATATATTTGAACGTAATCATGTGTATCAATTTGGCTTAGAGCTTGATCACGAGGCTATGCGTAAGGCAGCAAAGCTTGCAGTTGGAACACATGACTTCGCTTCATTTCAAACATCAGGTGGGATTCCCAGAGAGACGACTGTTAGGACGATCACGGATATTACCATAATACAAGAAGGTGACAGGACTATTATCAAGGTCACTGGTGATGGTTTCCTGTATAATATGGTTAGAATCCTAGTCGGCACTTTGCTTGAGATTGGAACTGGCAAGAGAGAAGCTAGCGATATGGAGGCTATCATAGCATCCACTGATAGGAGTAAGGCGGGGTTTACGGCACCACCAGAAGGTTTGTACTTAGAAGAAATATATTTTGATGATGGATTCAAATGTGGAGGCAGCACTTGTACAAAGTAAGAATTGATAAATTTGAAGGGCCATTCGATCTGCTGGTTTATCTGATTCAGAATGCCAAGATGGATATTTACGATATACGAGTGGCTGAGATAACGGAGCAGTACATAGGCTATCTAAAAGAGATGGGGGAACTTAATGTCGAAGTAAGCAGCGAGTTCATAGTCCTAGCAGCTGTACTTATTAGGCTCAAGTCACATATGCTGCTTCCTCGTGTCAATGATGCTGGTGAAGTCATAATTGATGAAGATCCGCGCATGGAGCTAGCGAGCAGGCTTGCTGAATACGTAAAGACCAAGAAAATCGCTGAGATGCTTCAGGAGAGACTGGAGGCAAACCAGTGCATACATGAGAAACCAGCTGAAGATATATCGGAATATCTAGACTCACCAGATGAACTTTTAAAAGCAGATATCGAGCAGTTTGTTAACGCGTTTAATGCATTTTTACAAAAGAAGAAGCGTGTGGCAGATGTCAAAAAGAGATATCAGAGAATAAAGAGAGAGCGAGCTTCTATAGAGGATCGTATAAACTACATGACAGCAATAATTAAAGACAGAGTTTCTGTGGGTGAGTATATTGATTTTACAGAGCTAGTGCCAGAGGAGGCGGATAGATACGATATCACGCTTTCGTTTATGTCGCTTCTTGAGATGATTAAGATGCAAGAAGTAGATGCAAGGCAAGAGAAAAACTACGGAAATATAAGTGTTATAAAGAAAGAGGTTCAGACAGATGTACAATGATAAGGTAATGAAATCAGCACTTGAATCGATGATGTTTGTCTGGGGAGAACCGCTCAAGGTCAAGGATGCAGCAGAGGTTTTAGATGCTGATAAGAAAGTAGTTAAAGATTTATTTCTGGATTTACAGCGTGAGTATGCGATGATGGGACGCGGAATCAGGATTAGAGAGGTGGATGGTGCTTTTCAGTTCGTAACGCATGCTGAAAACGAGATTTTCATCGAGAAGCTCTGCACTCCAGTCAAGGTCAAGAAGCTATCGCAGGCAGCACTCGAAGTGCTTGCTATCATAGCTTACAGACAACCTGTTACTAAAGGTGAAATCGATTCAATTAGAGGTATCAAGAGCGAGAGAGTCATTGATGGACTCATGAGTAAGGATTTGGTCGATGTTGCTGGAAGGTCAGAAGGCGTTGGCCGTCCGCTGTTATACAAGACGACAGGTGAGTTCCTTAAGAAATTTGGATTTGCATCAATAAAAGACCTGCCTGATATAACAGAGTTCGACGATATCGAGGAATACGATGAGGAAACTCCTCATGAGCAGTTATCAATCAATTTTGAAGGAGATGCGGATAGTGAGGATAAATAAATATATCGCTTCCTCTGGTGTAACTAGCAGGCGAAAGGCTGATCAGCTTATATTAGACGGTAAGGTAGCTGTCAATGGTGCTGTAATGAAAGAGCCAGGATATGATGTGAAGCCAGATGATGAGGTTCTGTGTGAGGGCAGAAAGATATCGCCGGAGACTAGTAAGACTTATATACTGTTAAATAAGCCAGTAGGATACGTGACCACTACCTCAGATGATAAGAATAGACCGACAGTTCTCGACTTAATTCAGGATGAGGACAGGAGGATTTTTCCCGTGGGAAGACTTGATTATAACACTTCTGGTCTTCTTATTCTTACCAATGATGGAGATGTTGCAAATAAGCTCATGCATCCGTCTAAGGAGCTCGATAAGACTTACCGTGCGGTAGTATCTGGTATACTTACACGTGGCAAGATTGCAAGACTTGAAAAAGGCATCGACATAGGTGGTTTTAGAACTTCACCTGCCAAGGTAGATGTTATAAAGCACAATAGAAACTCAACAGTAGTTGATATCACTATTCATGAAGGTAAGAACCATCAGGTTCGACGCATGTTTAAGGCTATCGATGCACCGGTTCAGGAGCTAGAGAGAATCAAGATTGGTAATTTAGTAATCGGGCGACTGGCGGTTGGCGGATATAGAAAGCTTGGACCAGCAGAGGTTGAGTATTTGAAGTCAATATAGTTCGGCTTATCCGAATTAGAAATGTATAACGCAGATGTAAACTGAAAGAATCTTCATTGATTCAATCAGAAACATCTGCGTTTTGTACTGCTTTATAAGAATTGTTCTAGTTTAGATCTAAGACCGAAATCAAAATCTAGTCTGGCATCATGCTTTCGCCACGACTCGACTCTATGTATGTCTTGATAATCTTTACTGCACCATCTATACCCGCACGGCTGGTGTTGATGAGCAAATCGTACGAATCTCTGTCTCCCCACTTTGTATCAGTGTAGTATTCGTAGTATCTACGGCGCTGCTTGTCCATCTGCTTAACTATTTTCTCCATCTGAGCAGGAGTCATATTCTTCGCATCCTGACCAGATAGGAGAGCGAGTTTGCGCTTTACTCTATCCTCTAGTGGAGCAAATAGGAAAATGCTGACATGAGACTGGTCTCTAAGTATGTAATCTGCACCACGGCCAACAATAACACAGCTATCCTCGGCAGCAATTTCTCTGATGATCTTGTATTCCTCTGCCTGAATCTTATCGAATGGAGATGGCTGATACAGCTCAATTCCTGAAAAGAGTGCACTAGCTGCAAAATCAGGGGCCTTCTCCTCGTTGTTCTTAACGTAATCTTCATGGAATCCAGTCTTCTGAACTGCCATGCTGATGAATTCATTATCATAGAATTTTATTCCAAGCTCAGTCGCAAGTCTCTTACCAACTTCGTGACCTCCGCTACCAAATTCTCTTCCGATTGTTACTATGACTTTATTTGACATAACACCGCCTCCTTAAGCTGATTATAACACAATATAATGTGAATATATCAAGCTATAAATTCTGTTTTATAACTTCCACGAATGATTCAAGACCATCTTTACTATCAAATTGCGCTCTCGCATTATCATCGCGTCCACCACCTTTTCCGCCAAAGTTCTTAGCGTGTTCTTTTACGAGGGTGCCGCAGGGATAGTTCCCATCGGAAACGAGCATGAGCGTATGGGAAGGGGAATTTGCAAGAGCTAGTAATGGCTTTTCTCCGTCAATCATCTCGAGTGCCTTAAAACCAAGCTTCTGAAGATCATTAGGAGATATGTTGTCATACTCTTTATATACAAAATTCATTCCCGATTCGAGACTACGTGCAATCGCTTCTGCTTCGAAATTACGAACATATTCAGCAAGACTTGCGCGCTCTGCCTTTAACTCGGCTTCTTCTTTGTCCTTCTTAGCAATGGCGTGCATTAGATTCTCTGGTTTTGATGAGAATTTCTCTGCCACTTCGGTAAGAAGCTTATGCGACTTGCGGTAGTGAAGCAGTGCATTTCGGCCGCAGTCAAAATAAATTCTGGTCATTCCCTTGTTAGGCTCAGCCTTAAATATTTTTATTACACCGACTTCACCGCTAAAGGCAGGGTAGGTACCGCAGCATGCACAGCAGTCAAAGGGATTCTCAGGATTGCCCACCGTGACAACTACGACATCTCCATCTACCTTTTCGTTAACTGCTTTTCTAAGTGGCATATCATTAGCCACCTCAACTGAAGCAAACTTGTGGGCTTGTATAGGAAGATTTGCCCATACAGCTTCATTAGATAGATCTTCAGATGCTTCGAGCATTTCTTCCGTCATGAGCTCGCCTCCGAGATCAATATCTATGGTTATATAATTCTGTCCCATGTGGAAACCTTTGTTGGCTCCTTTATATAGTTTATATATCGCACCACTAAGAATGTGTTCACCATAGTGTCTCTGCATATTGGTGAAACGAAATGTCCAATCGAGTTCTAAGATGACCTTGTCGCCGACTATAAATGGCACTTCGTCCTTGGTGTAGTGGGCCACTGCATCACCCGAATCATGAGTATCAAAAATCGTTACTATTTTGCTGCTATCATCTGATAGATGGATGGTTCCTCTGTCACCAGGTTGCCCACCGCCCTCAGCGAAAAAAATGGTTCTATCTGTTATAATTTCAGTCATCTCCTTGGAAATAACTATATCAGTTATTGTCGCCTCGAGTGTTTTTAAGTATTGATCATTGTGGAAAACTTTTTCAGTAGTCATATTTTCTCCTTGCTAAATTGTTCTTCTATAAATCGAACAAAAATGTATAAAAACATTTTTTAAAACTGTTGATAACTTCTCTTGACATATCAGAATAGAATCGCTAAGCCGTAAAAAATGCACATTTTTGTTTGTCAACTTATCCACTTCTGGGTGTTGAAAAGATTGTATACGATTTTTGATTTTTATGTGGATAATTCTTGATGTGTGCATTTTATTGGGATTCAAGCGATGTGGATAACTCGCGCTAATTTTGATAGTCAAAAAAGAACAAGCATTGACAGATAAAATTAGTCGTTATTTTCCGGGCTATAAATCATCTCGCTAAATTTTGCACCAGGCATCTCTGAGAAGCTCTTAAATACCTGAGTCTCTAGCTTGTATCTGCCTTTCAACTCGAGTTTGCTAGCATTCATGCTTCTACTTATATCGGCCTCCATATTAGTTATCTTGATGATGTCATGGCTCATGACCACGAGCTCATTATTAGGTGTCAATAGATATGCACCATACATGTCGTGATTCATATAGTAGTTTGATGAATCCACATGATAATTATCCTTATTGTATAGGATATATGTGATTCCGTTAGGGGCTGGCGACATGGTGGCGTCTGCCCCGAAGACGGAATCGTCCAGATCGAACGCTTCTGCAGGCACTGTCAGTTCGTAAAGCGTTATATACTCGGCCTGCTGGAGCTGGAGCGCTGCCTCGTAGCTTGAGATGTGCATTAGAGTCGTCACTTCGAAATCTAGGACGCTGCGTGTTCGCATGAGGCTGCGCGGTGAAAGTGTGATCAGCGCTTCACCGTAGATATATGAATCGGAAAGCGCTGTGAACCTGGACTTATACACCGCTTCTCCGCCGGTAGGAGTAGCGGAAGTATTTTCTTTTGATATTTTATTCCTGACCAGCTCAGCTAGACCGATTTCCTTAAACCTGCTTTGCTGCATTTCGCTGGTGGTCACATCCCCGAGGAACGAAGCACCATGAAAATCTTTATCTAGCATCCTCATGAGGAAGTAGTTGATGAGTTCAAACGAGGTGAGAGGGGATTTGCATACTAACTGCTGTCCTTCCTTGCTCTTCTCTTCAAAGCTATCACCCTCATATAGCAGCTTGCTAGAGGCCTCCTTCATAAGTCTGAGCCTCATCAATGTTTCTTTACGAAAAGCCTGAATAAATGGTTCGTGGCCTTCATAATATTTTTCGTTCGTCGCTATAACCTCATCAATTAGCTGCACAAGTGTAAAGAATGGGATTTTAACTTCACTGCCTCCAAGACCACCTGATATACGTTTCCATTCTGACCTAACTTCACGACCACCTTCGGGGTTATTAGCATTTGAGAATATCTCACGGTAATCATCCACGCCGTATTCTGAGAAATCGAGATGAATAAGCTGGAAGAGTTTATCTCTGCTTCCATCCTTTGCAGTCCATGAGACTTTCATTGCTACGACACCCATGAGACGAGTGTCTGTCGCTATACATGAGTCAAAACGATAGTCTTTAAAATGATTATATTTGCTCGAAAGTTTACCTTCTACAACTCTTAGCTTGGGCATATTAATTCTCCTTGTCAGTCCATAACACTATGATTATACCAAAACTGAGCTATAATCTCGCTCTTGCTGCCATTTTTCTCAAAAAACCATAATATGTAACATATGAAACTTGACACTAACGGATTTACATATATAATACTTTTACAATCCTTATTAAGAGCGAGTGAGGGAATGGGCCCGATGAACTCGCGGCAGCATCGCATGTTGCGGTTGTGCCAAGTCCCACAGGTAAAGCCTGAAAGATGAGGAGACATATTCATAGATGAAAATTGTCTCTTCATGCATGTGGCTCATGCTGAAGAGTTTTTTATTTGAAGAAGGGCAGTAATGCTCAATGGAGGTTTTTAATGAAGAAATTATTTACATCAGAATCGGTTACAGAAGGTCATCCTGATAAAGTTTGCGATCAAATATCCGATGCGATTCTTGATGCCATACTTGCCGAAGATCCTCATGCTCATGTAGCATGCGAGACAGCAACCAAGACAGGATTTGTAATCGTATTTGGTGAGATTTCAACTACCTGCACTGTAGATATCGAGGGAATTGTTAGAGGTGTTGTTAAGAGTATAGGATATGATTGCAGTGAAGTTTGCTTTGACGGTAACACTTGCGCAGTTCTCGTCAGCATCGAGGAACAGTCGCCTGATATCGCCATGGGGGTAAACGAATCCTTTGAGGTTAAGGAAGGAAAGGAAGCTGACGATGATGCTATGACTGGTGCAGGAGATCAAGGTATGATGTTCGGATTCGCTTGTGATGAGACGGAAGAGCTCATGCCAATGCCTATTTCTCTCGCGCACCAACTAGCAAGAAGGCTTGCTGAAGTAAGAAAAGATGGTACAGTAAGCTACTTAAGACCTGATGGTAAGACGCAGGTTACAGTTGAATATGATGATGACAAGGTTGTAAGAGTTGACACTGTAGTAATCTCAACTCAGCACGATCCAGATGCAACTCTCGAACAGATTAGACGCGATATGATTGAACATGTAATTAAACCTATTATCCCTGCTGAGCTAATCGACGATGAAACTAAACTGTTCGTTAACCCTACTGGCAGATTCGTAATCGGTGGTCCAAAGGGTGACTCTGGTTTGACAGGACGTAAGATCATCGTTGATACTTACGGTGGATATGCTAGCCATGGTGGTGGTGCATTCTCAGGTAAAGATCCAACGAAGGTTGATAGAAGTGGTGCATATATGGCTAGATATATTGCAAAAAATATCGTCGCTGCTGGACTTGCTCGTAAATGCGAGATTGAGCTAGCTTATGCTATCGGCGTCGCAGAGCCGGTTTCCGTATATGTAAACACCTATGGGACTGCAAGCCTCAAAGATGAAGACATCGCCAAGCTAGTGAGAGAGAACTTCGATATGAGACCAGCTGCTATCATCAAGCAGCTCGACCTCCTTAAGCCAATCTATAGAGCACTGGCAGCCTACGGACACTTCGGCAGAGATGCGCTCGGCGTTAGATGGGAAGACACAGATAAGGCTGAGCAGCTAAAGGCTGCAGCGGAGAAGTTCGCATAGGATAAAGCGAATACATAAAGTTAATACCACAAGAATAATGGGCTAATACAATCATCTGGGCATGTTTGTATTAGCCCATTATGATATAATTATATGATTTTATATATGCAAGAAGGTGTATTTATGTCGCAAAAGCACATGAGGGAAAAGGGTGCATTCCATAGCCCTCAGATTCCCAAAACTCTAAGAAGTGACATTTTAATAATCGGTGGCGGTCCAGCAGGTATGGCAGCAGCTATAAGTGCCAAGCGAAGCAATTCTAAGCTTGATGTGGTTTTGATTGAAAAAAATGAAATCATGGGCCGTAAGCTTCGTGCGACTGGTAATGGAAGATGCAATATAACTAATGTTAATGCGGAAGGTTTTAGTGAAGTTACTAGTTTTTTGAGTTCTCTAGGCATAGTGACTAAAACTAATGACAATGGATTTCTCTACCCTGTATCTGAGTCTGCTGCTGATGTTTCAGAACTGCTTGAGTTAAGGCTAAAGCAGCTCGGTGTAAAGGTATATACTGGTGTTACTGCAATGGAAGTATCGTATGCTTCTGACAAGACTGAATTCGTAACGTCGGTTTCCATGGGGGGCGCAAGTAGCCAAGGTAGATTGGCTAATGCACTTAAGTGCACCGTATATTCGTCAGCACTTGTAATAGCTGCAGGTGGCAAGTCCGCACCTGTATACGGTTCAACTGGAGAAGGATACAGGTGGCTCAGAGGACTTGGTCATACTGTTACTAGGCTCGTGCCTTCACTTGCACCGATAGAGTGTGGTGGTGCAGATTTATCAAAGCTGTCGGGTACAAGAGTTCGTGCGGAAGCGAAGCTATTTAAGAATGGCGAAGAAATACATAGAGAATGTGGAGAAGTTCTATTCACTAAGTTTGGGCTCTCAGGCATATGCGTATTTAATCTATCTAAGATGATGAAGTTTGAACCAGGAGATACTTTTTCTAACTTCGAAATCGAACTTGATTTATGTAGAGATGTAGAGTTAGGAGAGGTTTTAAAGCGTGCGGCCGAAAGAGTTTCTAATACAAATAATGAATTTTTAGAGAGCGAGAAGCTTGTGGATGTGTTTAAGACTGTTTTCAAGGAAGGCGCAGCGCTTGAAATAATTAGGCAGGCTGGCTTTAAAGCAGATGAAGACTCTCTAGTCTTATCATCAGAAGAAGCAAGAGATAAGCTAGTAGCAAGTGCGAGTGCTCTTAAGTTCCAGCCGACAGGCCAGAAGGGGTGGAAGGAAGCGCAGTGCACTTCAGGTGGAGTTGTAGAATCTGAAGTTGATCAATCGTCGTTTGAATCAAATCTAGTAAAGAATCTATATATTGTTGGTGAAGTTCTAGATTACGACGGCTTTTGCGGTGGATATAACCTAAATCATGCTTTTCTGTCCGGAAAGCGTGCAGGTGCTGCAGTGGCAGACCGTATTTAGACTAGGTACGAGTAGGGCTCTGAAAAGGTTAAAGTATAAGGATGAAGTACAAAGTATGGAAACTAGAATTGTAGATAGAGTATGGCGCGGCGGAGAGACGCCTGGTAAATATTCATACCGTATTAGCGAAGTTAAGCTTCCTGTGGGACGTGAAATGACTGATTTACCAGCCAAAATATCTAAGCAGCTATCTTTAAAAGCTTCGGATATCATGACTTGGCAGGTTGCTCGTGAGTCGATAGATGCAAGGGACAAGTCAAATATATTCATGGTATATACCGTGGATTTTACGACAAGAGTGCAGGTGTCACCTAGAATTGCAAAAAAGCATAAGTGTAACGTGCATAGGCAAATTGAAAAATTGGCCCCGATACCTGGAAGTGAGAATCTTATAGGTCGCCCAGTTATCGTAGGATTTGGTCCGTGCGGGATATTTGCAGCCCTAGAGCTTGCTAGGAATGGATATAGACCGATAGTCATAGAGCGTGGCAAGGGCATGTCTGAACGTGTTAAGGATGTAGAGGCATTTAAAAACGATGGCGTTCTAAATGAAGAATCCAACATTCTCTTTGGAGAAGGTGGAGCTGGTACATTTTCCGATGGAAAGCTAACCAGCGGTATCAAAGATCCTAATATCAAGTTCGTAATGGAGACCTTCGCTGACGCTGGCGCAGGAGAAGAAATTATATATAAGCATAAGCCTCACATAGGTACAGATGTACTGAGGGCAGTGATAGTAAGGCTTAGAGAGCAGATAATTGCCCACGGTGGCGAAGTTAGGTTTGGATCAAAGCTCAGCGATATATCGATTTCAAATGGCGAACTAAGGTCTGTAACTGTCACTTCTTCAGATGGAAGTAAAGAGGTTATTGAAACCAATGCGATGATTCTTGCCACTGGTCATAGTGCGAGAGATACGTACGAGTTAATCAAAGATTCGAAACTTGCGATGGAGCAGAAACCGCTTTCTATAGGTGTTAGAATGGAGCATCCACAAGAGCTAATCGATAGAGCACAGTACGGAGCAGAGGATAGGCTTCCGCCTGCAGAATACAAGGTTTCGTACAAAGCGAGCAATGGAAGAGGCGTATATTCTTTCTGCATGTGCCCTGGAGGTGAGGTTGTAACTTGCTCGACACATAGTGGAGAAGTCTGCGTTAACGGCATGAGCAACAGGCGGAGAGATAGCGGCACTGCTAACAGTGGCATTCTCTGCGATGTGAGAGTGCGCGACTTTGAATCCGATGATGTGCTAGCAGGCATCAGATTCCAGCAGAAGTACGAAAGACTAGCCTTTGAAAATGGCGGTGGAAACTACAATCCTCCAACCTGCACCATGGGTGAGTTCCTCTCTGGAAAAGCAGATAAGGTCATTGCATCTCTTCCGGACTTCGCATACGAAGCGATAAGAGAAGCAGTCCCGAATTTCGCCAAAAAGATTCACGGATATGATAGCCCAGATGCAGTGATCAAAGCTGTTGAAACTAGAAGCTCGGCACCTCTAAGAGTTATTAGAGATAGGGAGACGGGCGAAAGTACAACGATCTCCGGTATTTATCCTGCAGGTGAGGGCTGTGGATATGCAGGTGGTATTACATCAGCAGCATGCGACGGCATAAAGCAGGCAGATAAGTTGATAGAGCGATTTATGGAACCTTTAATGTGTACAGCAGACGAATTATTTAATCAAATAAAGCAACTTTCCACGAATATAACTGAGGAAAATTATCATGCATACAATATGCAGGGATATGATATTTTGATTAAAATAAAAGAATTAAGAGTTGCACAAGAGCAAGCATATAACATACTTTTTAGGTATCACAACAATTTAGCGGATAGTCTAAATAAACAGTGGATTGCAGATATGTTAGATTATATATGTGGATGGTGTGCTCCGGAAAAATACATTTGGGGGAATAGGGGAAAATAGCAATAGATTAGTTATAAATTATATTTAGCGTTGCTACTAGTAAAGTACCACCGCTTACTGGAGAAAATATGAATAAGTTTGTACTGTTTTTTTTAGGTATTATTACCTCATTGATTATATCGTATATATTAGGACATCTTTATGTATAAGTTTTTAAATAAGCATAAATTAATTAAGGATTTGCATAATCTAGAAGAAGCTAATCTACCTGATAATGCAGTTATGTTCAAGGAGAGCAAGGATGTAGAGGCGCTTATTCCTAAGTGTTTACTTTTAGCAATAGTCGTAACGATTATTTTTGTTACCATTAGTAAGGTTATTTCTGATATTCAGGGTGTACCATACATAGGTGCAGATTACTTTACTTTGGATATAGTAGCTCTTTGGATTATACAGGCGATATTACATGAATATATCCATGCTGTGTGTTATGGAAAAAATGCGGATGTGAAGATTTACATATCCTTAAGCAATGGGGTTCTAGCATGTCACTCTACAAAGCCACTCGAGAAAAAAAGATTTATACTAATGTCCATTGCGCCAACATTAATTTTTGCCGTTATTCCATATATTTTCTGGGCTGTTTTTTTTGTAAACATGGGAGATATAGGAACCAAAGTTTTATCATACTGTGCATTTCCATTTATTTTTGGGGTAGGGGACTATATCAATATAGTTAATACAATACGACAAGTACCTAAGGGAGGATTTGTTGTTAATTCTGGATTCCATTCTTATTGGTTTCATCATAAAGAATAATAAAAAAACTACAAATCAAGCTTTAAATCTTAATATAAATAATTATACAGTTAGTATTATGAGGCAGGGTAATAAACAAAAATCATTATAAATGAAAAACTTCTGCGACACTTTAAATGCGGTCTATAAACAACAAATAAAGGAGCAGAAGTCAATATATTCACTATGTGTTGATTGACATAAATAGTCTAAAGCCCAAAGCAATCCTGAACCGTATATGATCCAACAGGCTGCTTGCTGAGGTAAACTGCACAGTCAACTACACCGGCAGCAAAGCACTTAAAGCTCTGAGAGTGGTGAGTTATCTCGAGCCTTTCGCCGAGACCTACAAAATAAGTTGTATGGCTGCTTGAGATATCTCCGCCTCGGATGGAATGAAAAGCAATCTCGCCGTGCTCACGAGGACACCTTCCTTGTCTGCCATATCTATCCACATCATGGAGTGATTCGCCTCTAGTTTTAGCTACGAGCTCACCGATTTCCTTAGCAGTACCACTAGGAGAGTCAAGTTTAGTGCTGTCGTGCATGTCGAGTATCTCAACATCCACATCACCAGCCAATTTCGTGGCATCTTCAATTAGTTTATACATAACATTTACAAGTCTAGATGTATTAGCCGCAAGCATTACAGGGATTGTTTTACCTGCTTCTTCAAATGCTTCCCTCTGTTCTTGGCTGAAACCCGTAGTTCCACAGATTAGTGCTTTCTTGTGCTTTTTCGCAGCTTCGAGTGTAATCATAGCCTGCTCAACAGTGGCGAAATCGATGATCACATCGCAGTCATCAATTAGCTCTTCGATGTCTGAAACAACAGGAGCACCTAACACTCTGCCAATCATAGCAACTTCTCCGATGTCCTTGCCGATGTAATCTCTATCAGCAGGAGCGACACCACCGACAACAGTGATGTCTTCACGGTCTGCAGCAATCGCTGTAATCAGGCGACCCATTTTGCCGCGAGGACCAACAACTAGAAGTTTCATAAAACTACCTCCAATTAACAAAATAATTACTTAATAATAATCGTAAAAAATCTGAGTGCTATCTATCAAGCTCGTTTTCGAAGCTTAGTACGAGATTCTTTTCCCTAGGAGTGAGCCTGCGAAGCTTAACCCCAGCCATGCCGAGGAGCCTTTTAGATGCTAAGGTGGATTTCTCGTTAGCATACTTGTCGTTTAGATATACGACCTCCTTTATGCCGGACTGAATAATGGCCTTAGCGCATTCATTACATGGGAAAAGTCCAACGTAAATCGTTGCACCTCTAAGTGACTTGCCTCCTGAATTAAGAATTGCGTTTAATTCAGCATGAACAACGTAAGGGTACTTGGTATCCTCACCAGTTCTGTCCCACGGTAGATCATCATCCGAGCAACCGACAGGGAATCCGTTGTAACCAGTGGATAGAATCACATTGTTAATATCGACAATGCAAGCTCCAACCTGTGTGTTAGGGTCCTTACTTCGCTTAGCTGCAAGCAGGGAAACTCCCATGAAATATTCATCCCATGATATATAATCTTGTCTTTTCATATTATGCCCTCGTTAATATAGTATCTATCCTGTATTTTATACTAAGGTTCAAAGTGTATCAACTATTCTATGCTCCTTTGAATTATTGTGCTTAACCGTTTTATGCGGTATAATATTTAGAAGTATTGCCTAGAAGGAGACGTATAATGACGAGCAACGGTAAAGTGTTGTCAAATATATATAAATACTTACTTAAAATATTACTAATTTTTGCAATCATGAGTGTGAGTCATGGTCTAGTTTTGGCTGACTCTTTCGGTGCAACTAAGGATAATAGCTACGAGATTAACAACTATGATTTTAAGGCTGTTGTAAAAAAGAATCACACCTATGAAGTTTCTAAGCAGATAACCGTTAATCTTCCGAATAATCTTTCGGAAATATCTTTCGACGTACCCGCAGGTAACTACATCATTAGTGATGTAGATGTTAAGGGTACTGATTTTTCTTTGTCAAAAAATGGCTCGAAGTATAACATCGTAATTAATGACAAGAAACAGTTAAGAAAGGGAAGTCATACCTTTAAGATTACCTATATCGTGAAGGAGTTTGCCGAAAAGAATAAAAATTATGACTTGTTTTATTTGACTGCGCTATCTCCTGATTGGGAGGTACCAATCCAGAACTACAAGTTCACGTTAGTGCTGCCCAAGGATTTCCCTTGGGATGATCTTCAGTACTATGCGGGTCAGTTTGGTTCGCAGGATGTATCAAACAAGATGTCTTACTCCATAGATGGAAATACTATTACTATGAGTGGTTCGCTTATTCCATCAGATTTCGGCATCACTTTTAAGGCCGAACTTCCAGACGGATATTGGAAAGATCCTCTAAACAATGAGTGGACTATTGGACTAGGAGGGGTATTATTTATCGCTGCAGCAACACTATCTTTGATCCTGTGGTTAGCAGGTGGAAGAGATCCTAAATTTAAGAAAAAGGTTATTACCAATCCAATTGATGGAATATCGACAGCTGACGTAGCATATGTATTTAACGGTAAGCTATCAATACGGGATATCGTCCCGCTTATAGTCAGGCTGGGGATATCAGGATGCCTCAAGATAGTTGAGTACGCTCCTAAGAAGTATAAACTAGTGAAGCTTAATACACCATCTATTGACGAAGATAGATATATTCGTGCAATTTATGGAGAGCTTTTTGAAGATGTTTATGAGGGAAGAGCTGTCGAGATGGAGGACATAGGAGTTAAGCTCAAAAGGATACTTATCGATGTTGAAAGTAGTGTTGCTAGTGGTTATAACTCTCGCGAGATGAGGGCGAGCACTACGATATCTAAACTGTTTAGGTATGTAAGTATTGTAGCTATATCTCTTGCAATTGCTACTATTCCTGTTCTTGTGTCGATGTATACGTATGAAGAAGAGATTAAATATGGACTTCCAGCTGGGTTATTCGTGCTCTCCGTGCTTATTTTGAACATTATCACAATGAGATTTGATCTCAGGTACGATATGGATTGGAAGCACTTCAAGTTTTCAATTTCTATGTATTCTGCGCTTTATGTATCTGAACTTGTGTACGTGGGATATCTCGTGTATAAGTGCAATAAATCACTAATGATTCCTCTTCTGATACTAGTTGCCGGTGCATTTGCAGCGATGATGTCGTGCCTAATGGCCGCGAGGGCTAGAGAAAATGCTCGTCTTTCAAACAGGATGATGGGTATGCGCAACTTCATAGAAGAGGCACAGCCTAGGGATATTGCAATAATGCAGCAGTCAAATCCTGAATATTTCTACGAGATGTTACCTTACGCTATGCAGTTCTCGCAGTATGAGATATGGGCACAGAAGTTCAGAGGGTTCAAGGTTACAGCGCCAGATTGGTTTGAAATTGTCGCCGAAGGACGCACATCTATGGCTAGCGTTTCAAATGGTGATGTCGAGACTTTGACTAGAGAGCTTTATCAATTTGAAAGAACGATAGAAAGCGTTTACAACGTAATTAACCGCAGAAGAAGATTTTTCCTCAGCTCGGGAAGATAAATATTATATAGATATAGCCAGTTAGAAGGGATAACGATGGGAGAAAAGAATAAGATAATTAATATCGCAGTAATTGCACACGTTGATGCAGGTAAATCAACACTTGTTGATGCACTTCTTGCTCAATCTCATGTGTTCAGAGACAATGAAGAGGTTGTAGAGTGTGTAATGGATAGTGATGCAATCGAGAGAGAGCGTGGAATTACTATATATTCCAAAAACTGCTCTATCATGTACAAGGATTACAAGATTAATATTGTCGATACACCAGGACACGCAGATTTCAGCTCCGAGGTTGAGCGCATCATGAAGACTGTTGATACAGTAATTCTACTAGTAGACTCTAGTGAAGGTCCTATGCCTCAGACCAGATTTGTGCTCAATAAATCGCTTGAGCAGGGATTAAATCCGATATTGTTTATCAACAAGATAGATAAGAAGGATGCCAGAATAGATGAGGTTGTAGATGAAGTTTATGAACTGTTTATGGATCTTGAGGCTAATGATGAACAGCTAGATTTTCCAATCATGTATGGAATTGCAAGACAGGGAATAGCAGTTAGTGATCCTAGTGAAGTTGCTGATATCATGGTGGATGACGGTACAACTAAGATTAAGAAAAGCCCAAAGGGCTTTGGGGAGTTCAATATAGAACCTCTGCTTGATAAGATTGTTGAACACTGTGACCCATATCCTGATCTAAGAGACGAGCCGCTTCAGCTGCAGATTTCTTCACTTGCATACGATGACTATATTGGAAGACTTGGAATAGGCAGAATTACAAGAGGTACACTCAAGGCGGCACAGCAAGTAGTAGTCATGAAGGATGAAGAAGAGTCTTACAATGCCAAGATAAATCAGGTATTTGTATATAGAGGTCTTCAGAGAATGTCAGTTGACGAGGCTGAGTGCGGGGATATCGTCGTTGTATCGGGTATTTCCGACATCTCGATAGGGGAGACAATCTGTGATCCAGCTCATCCTGAATCTCTTGGAAATATCAGCATTGAAGAGCCAACCTTGTCGATGAACTTCATGGTTAACTCTTCGCCATTCGCTGGTAAAGTCGGCAAATACGTGACAAGTAGACACATCAAAGAGCGACTGGAAAAAGAGCTTGAGGTTAACGTTGGACTGGTAGTAGAGCCTACAGACTCTACTGATTCATTTAAGGTTTCGGGTAGAGGAGAGCTTCATCTATCGATTCTTATAGAGAATATGCGCCGTGAAGGATATGAACTCGCTGTATCTAAGCCTGAGGTTGTAACGAAGCGCGGTGACAATGGGGAGCTGCTTGAACCAGTTGAAGAGGTTGTCGTGAGTGTTCCAGATGAATATTCTGGATCGGTTATCTCTAAGCTCAATATGCGTAAGGGCATGATGAAGCAGATGATGAGCGAAGGCAACGGATATTCGAAGATTGAGTACTCCGTTCCAACTCGTGGACTCATGGGATATAGAAGTGAGTTTATCAACGATACTCATGGTGAAGGTACCATGGTTAGACGCTTTGAGGGATTTGAATCTTGGAAGGGTGAAATTCCAGAGCGCACTAACGGTGTTGCTGTAGCACAGGAAGAAGGCAACTGTACGCCATATGCAATATTTAATATTCAGGAGCGTGTGCAGATGTTCGTTGAACCTGGAACTCACGTTTATGAAGGTATGATAGTCGGTATGAACTCTAGAGGCGATGATATGGTAGTAAATCCATGCAAAGCAAAGAGAGTATCTAATATGCGTGCGGCGGGTAGCGATGACACGATTAAGCTTACACCACCGCGAACATTTACCCTGGAGGAGGCACTCGAATTCATCAATGGAGATGAACTCGTAGAGGTAACACCAGAGGATATCAGACTTCGCAAGAAGCTTCTCAAAGAGATTGAGAGGCGCAAAGCTGGTAATAGAAATAAATAGTCATGTTATCACGTTCGAATGTATTTATACTAAGGACATGATTAAAATATTGAGGTAACGAAAGGAGAAATTGGTAACATGAAGATTCTTGTAATCAACCCTGGAGCAACATCCACAAAGATTGCTGTATACGAGAATGATCAGGAGCTTATGCGCGTAGGCATTGACCACGATGCAGCTGAGATGGACAAGTATGCAAACATCGTAGATCAGATGCCATTCCGTCGCGACGTAATAATGAAAACACTCGATGCTGAAGGCTACAAACTGGAAGATTTTGACGCAATTTGCGGTCGTGGTGGACTATTCAAGCATATCCCATCTGGGACTTATCTCGTTAACGATGCAGTTATCAGAGATATTAAGAACCCACCTTACGGTGAGCATGCGGCTAACCTCGGAGCATATCTAGCAAAAGAACTAGGTGATAAAGTTGGCATTCCTGCTTTCTTCGTTGACCCTGTTTGCGTAGACGAGCTTGATGATGTTGCTAGATATTCTGGACTAAAGGGTATGGAGAGACAGAGCTTCTTCCATGCGCTTAACCAGAAGTCAGTTGCTAGAAAGGCAGCAAAGGAAATAGGAAAGGCTTATGAGGACCTCAACCTAGTTGTAGTTCACCTCGGAGGTGGAGTATCTGTTGCAGCTCACAAGAAGGGCAGAGTTGTAGATGTATACAACGTAAAGGACGATGGTTCTATGGGTATGGATAGAGGTGGTGCTCTTCCTGCAAATGCTCTCGTTAACCTATGCTTCTCTGGAAAGACTAAGGCTGAAGTAAAGAAAATCATCGGTCATGAGGCTGGTGTATTCTCATACACAGGAACTAAGGATTTCCGTACAGTAGAGAACAAGGCGTTTGACGAAGGAGATAAGGAGTGCTTAGGTGCATTCAGAGCTATTGCTTACCAGCTATCTAAGGATATCGGCGCTATGTCTGCCGTTCTTCACTTCGATGTAGATGCAATTGTGTACACAGGTGGAATGGCTTATAGTGATAGATTCTGTGAGGAAATCACTTCCTACGTAGGTAAGGTTGCTCCAGTTCTAAGATTCCCAGGAGAGGAAGAGATGAAGTCTCTCGCTGATGGTGCACTCAGAGCTCTTGAGACAAAGGAGTACAAGATTTACGAATAGTAAACTTTTGAATCGATTTTGAAGTTAGATAAAAAAAGCGGACGGCAGCGCCGTCCGCTTTGTCATTATTCTTATGATTCCAATAATGATTAGAATATTAATTATGCTTATGATTGTATTTTTGATTTCATTATATCTAAGATAGTCTCCTCTGTTTTGACCATGCCAGGTGAGGCGATTAAGCCCATATTACGCATAGTTTCTTCAGGAGTTGAACCGTTGATGCCGTGTAGGTTTTCTATGCATATACCAGCCATTGCAAAGTCTTTTGAACGAAAAGCCGTATCTACAGCTGAGATCCCCTTCATTACACATCCATGGTTTCCTCCGTCACAAATCATCCCAGTGATGCTACTCGCCATGTTGTTAAGGCATCTGAACATTGCTTCAGTATCGCCACCATCAAGGTATACAAGTGCAGAAGCCATACCGCTTCCAGCAGCTATAGCACATCCGCAAAATGCAGATAGTTTACCAGAATACTCTTTTATATACGTACAGACTAGATAGCTAAGAGCAGTTGCTCGGATAAGCTTCTCATCTTCGATATTATGGATTTTACAGTAGCCATATAGAGGAAGTGTAGCTATGATTCCATGTGCACCAGAGCCAGTAATACTCATCGCTGGAGCATCAAGTCCAAGTACTCTCGCTTCAATCGCAGCATTGCATAATAGACTTGCTGTATCGACAGCGTTATCGCTAATAGTTTTATTTCCGTTATTTTTATATAGCGATTTTGCAAAAGTCGTGCGGTCACTAGCCATGGCAACATCGTAAAGGTGGAGATTAACCGTGTAAGCATCCTTAATAAACGCTATATCATCAAATGAAACTTCGTTAACTAGATTGACAAAATCTTGAAGAGTGTACTTGTGAATTATCGGTGGTTCAGCAGGTTCAGACCGGTCATAAGCGGGTGAATCACTGCCCTCTACAATTTCGCCGTTGTGTTTTATGCATGTAATATTGGTGTGGCTATCCCAAATGATTACCTCAGCGTATTCATCGCCGCAGCGGGCGACTACTTCTATGTGTATGCGGCTGCTAATCTCTGATAGCAAAACCGTAATCCGGCCATCGGCAATCATCTTCTCAGCGGCTTTATTATCATCAGGAGTGACTGACGAAAGACACTCGAGCCCCATAGAAGGGTCGGCGGCGATTGCACCGAGTGCTGCTGCATATAGGTTGCCTAGGTGAGGGCTGCTCGGAATACCACAGGTAAAAGCATTTTTGTATATACCGCTATTAAGTCTAAGCTCGATGCTCTCTACCTCGCCACTAAGGTACGAACAAGCCGTGGAAACAGCAAAAGCTATAGCACCTGGTTCAGTAACACCTAGTGCAGGCTTCATATCAGATTTTAATAGTTCTATAAGCTCGTGCATTTGATACTCCTTTCTGTGTATTTACATAATACCATACACGTGAATATAATAACGGCTTGCGTTTAGATTCCGTTTGTGTTAACCTATTTAGGCACGATTTGAATATTAGTGCGTTAGCCGCGTGTGGAGGATTGACCGAGTGGCTAAGGAGCCTGATTGGAAATCAGGTAAGGCGTAACAGCCCCGTGGGTTCGAGTCCCATGTCCTCCGCCAAAAGGAGACGAGCTAGGCTCGTCTCTTTTTTTATGCAATAATGATGGGGCGAGAAGCCACGGGTTCCCGTGAGGTTCGATTATGACCTAGCCAGCCGACTGCCGAGCGAAGCGAAGGGAGAGGCAAGGCAGGTCAAATACAGAGGCGGTCAGTGAGACAGAGCGAAGCGAAAGTCGAACAGTATCCGCCATAGTAGTCCCATGTCCTCCGCCAAAAGGAGACGAGCTAGGCTCGTCTCTTTTTTTATGCAATAATGATGGGGCGAGAAGCCACGGGTTCCCGTGAGGTTCGATTATGACCTAGCCAGCCGACTGCCGAGCGAAGCGAAGGGAGAGGCAAGGCAGGTCAAATACAGAGGCGGTCAGTGAGACAGAGCGAAGCGAAAGTCGAACAGTATCCGCCATAGTAGTCCCATGTCCTCCGCCAAAAGGAGACGAGCTAGGCTCGTCTCTTTTTTTATGCAATAATGATGGGGCGAGAAGCCACGGGTTCCCGTGAGGTTCGATTATGACCTAGCCAGCCGACTGCCGAGCGAAGCGAAGGGAGAGGCAAGGCAGGTCAAATACAGAGGCGGTCAGTGAGACAGAGCGAAGCGAAAGTCGAACAGTATCCGCCATAGTAGTCCCATGTCCTCCGCCAAAAAGAGACGAGCTAGGCTCGTCTCTTTTTTATGCAATAATGATGGGACGAGAAGCCACGGGTTCCCGTGTCCGCCAAAATGACTAGAATCATTGACTTTTAAATGATTGTTTTAGTTTTATGTACGAGTTATACATGCTTATAGAGTAAGCAGGTTGCACACTATCATATAAAAACCAGGTGCCCACCTCACGTAGGGGAAGCACGCACCTAGTATATCCATCTTTCAAAGATGGTGCTTTAATTAAATAATAAATATAACAAAACGTCAATGGGATACCTTAGCTTATAATATTAGTACATTAATGTTGCTGAATTCTTTATAGACAATTATTGATGCCTATTATTGTATGATATAATACAGAAAAATTATATTTAAGTATGATAGAAATCGAATTAACTTAATCAAGTTCAAATGGTATCGAATGAATTCCTAGTTTAAAAGATGCTCTAGGGAATCACTAATACAATTGAATTTTTATTCTGTTCGATTTAAAGGAGAAAACATGTTTACTTTTAATCATTTTAACTTCAACGTTCTAGATTTAGAGCGTAGCCTTGAGTTTTACGATAAGGCGCTTGGCCTAAAGCCAGTTAGAGAAAACCATGGCGACAACTTTACTTTAGTTTATCTTGGTGACGGTAAAACCGATTTTCAGCTGGAACTCACGTATTTACACGACCGCAAGGAGCCATATGAACTAGGAGAACTCGAGTATCATCTTGCAATGACTACTGATGATATCGAAGCTTCTGTTAAACTTCATGAAGAGCTTGATTGCATTGTCTTTGTTAATGAGGGGATGGGGATATATTTTATCGAAGATCCAGACGGATATTGGATTGAGATTATACCGGCAAAATAATAGACATTTTTCTTAAATTTTTATATAGATTAAGCGAATTCGATATTAAATCTTAACAAAGAGACTAAATGGGGGGTTATGAAAGAATCAATTGTTATTAGAGAGCCGCAGCTTGAAGATGCAGAAAGCATAGTTAGCTTCTACAATTTTGTAGGAGGTGAAACAACTTTCTTGAGTTTTGAGAAAGATGAATATCCGCTTAATGTGGAAGAACAAAGGGAGGCTATTTCTTCAATAAATAATCATCCTGCTTGCATTATGCTCCTGGCAATGGATGTTGGGGAAATTGCAGGAATTGGAACCATTCACTCTGGGAATAAAATAAAATCTAGACATCAAGGTGAACTAGGGATTGTTGTTGCTAAGAAATATCATGGTCTGGGAATAGGTAAAGAGCTTATGAATAATCTGATTGAGTTTTGCCGTAATAATGGAGTTACAACGAGAATTCAGTTAGATACTAGATGTGACAATGAGGTTGCGGTTAGGCTTTATGAGAAACTCGGATTTGAGATAGAAGGAAGATTACCTAATACAACTTTAATTGATGGTACATATTACGATCTTTATGTCATGGGCTTGATGCTATAATAGGAAACTACAAGAAACAAATTGATAATAACTAGTTTGTTTTTATAACTATCGAGGACTTCTTTTGAAGTCCTTTTTTATACTCGTATAGATAATAATTTTCTCTAGCTATATAAGTGATGATTAAATATCTAATAAAATTATAATTAAAATACAATACTACCTTGCACATAATAAAAACAATTCACATCGAACTACCATCTATACTATATAATCATGCCAAAGGTTAATAGGGTGGAGATATGAAGTACACGATCGGAGAAGTAGCTAATTTCTTGCACTTATCCAGAGATATGATTCGCTACTATGAGAAGAGAGGCATGATTGTCTCGGAGCGCAATGAAAGCAACAATTACCGCACCTATGACAATATGGCGGTTTTTGAGTTACTTGATACAATTCAGCACAAAAATCTTAATCTGAGCATTAGAGAAATCGAGGCGATGCGGCATGGTGATTATGAACACAATATGTCGTGTTATCTGGATAGATATTATGATGAACTTAAGAGCGAAATAAGTTTTGGCACCACGCTTCTAAAGCGCATAGAAGAACTCAAATCTAGGTACGAAACGAGTAATCAGAACATCGGTAGCTATTGGATACAGAGTGTGCCTGGTCGCTATAGATACCACGTTGTAGATAGTATTAGCGGGGAATTTGGTGCCATAGAACTTGAAGCATCAATCAGTGATGTATTGTTCACAGATTACGTAAACCCTTTTGTGGATTATGGTTTTACTTCAATCGATGATACGGAGTCGTGGCATGCGTCTATATCAGAATCATACACAGAGGAACTATCCATAGATTTGCCTCATGGATACGAGTATGAGCCAGAGGGAACGTACCTGTGTTCACTTGAAAATATTGGATGCGTAAAAAAGTTTGATATGTCGGCAATCGATATGTTCCGCAAGACCGCCTACGCTCGATACGGTGAAAAGATTGCAATAAATCCGGTAATAGGCATGATTGCGAGTAAATTAAAAAAATCAGGAGAACTTCACGTGGTGATGGAACTTCAGATAAAGATTGGCTAAAGAAAAGTAGATAGTATTGATATGAATGAACCTTGGAATAAATCCAAGGTTTTTATATGCAAAATTATTCAAATGAGCTCTATATATTTTTATGATACATCAAATCTAAAAACGCTATAAATCATAAGCATTTTATAAAAAAAGAAAAAATCACTTGACACTAGAATAATTCCATACCATAGAATTAATTTGCATAAGATAGATAGCATGATGGCGATAGTCAGTTGTGTAGTGCAGCTACAATGTCGCCTTTAAGGCATATATCCATATCGATGGGTGTTGGCCACATACTAACACAGGTCGAAATATTCCTAACTCCATATTTCGCACATGCAAAAAGGTCTGATTCCTAGAATCAGGCCTTTAGCATTCTATTTCTTGTTATTAGCTTGTACAGTGAAAATTTCGTTTACATTCCTCGAGCTGTTTTGGACATGATTTTCTTTTCTATTTTCCTATGCGCTAGATTCCGAACTTCATCCTGATGATTCCTAAAATTAGCAGGTGTACAGGATAGAATAAATAGTTCAAAAGCTTATACTGCTTTCCGCGCTCTCCGTTATAAGTGAGAACGAATCCATATCCAAGTAGTGCCCATGGCTCCTTGATCATCGAAACAAAACAGAATGGAATTGCCAGTAACTCTCTCCCGTGGAATAAATAGAAAAAGTATGCAATCAGGATTCCGTGGTAGTCATAGTCGACACTAAAGTACAAGGAGAGAGCGATGCCTGCTAGGATGACGAAAATAGATGCGAGGTACCAAAAAAACATATGTAAAGACTTCATCTTTTCCTTAAGTATATCTATAATCCAGATTGTTATAAGCATGAGTGCAAGCGTAAACATCACGTTGCTCCAATTCTTTTCGTAGAATTCTGCGCTTGTAAACATGTCGAAGGGCACCTCAGAAATAGCTCCGAATAATAGGAGTGTTCCGAGGTATCGCCATTTATTTCGTGTTTTGAAATAACCCTCTACAAGTAGAAAGGCAAATATAGGGAAGGCAATTCTGCCGAGTATATCAAATACATCGCTTAAGACATTCAGTTTTCCACCCGTAAGATTCGGGTATATAAGGGCTTTGTTTGTATGATCTATCAGCATCGAGATAAATGCTATATACTTGAGCTGTGCACCAGACAAGACTTTCAGTTTGTGTAGTTTTGAACTGTCCATTACTAATTCTCCTAATCTCGTAAAGATTACATTTATTATCTGTAAATATAGCATTTAAAAACCGCTCTTCATAGTAGGTTGCGTGCAATTTAATAAATACTTAATAATGGGATATTCTGATACTAATTATTGAAAAATAAAAAATAATAACTGGCGATATAAAAAAGGCTTATAATCCTCAAAGTGCTGTAAAATACGCATTTATGCGATTGAATATATGCATTACCAGGTGTAAAATCCTATAAAGTGAACTGGTATAATTATTTTAAGAGTGTATTAGCATTTGTAAAAGGATTTATCGCATGCAGCACGAATTTTGATACTTAAAGAGTAGGTGGAGAGCAGATATGGAAATTATTAAGGAATTACCGGAGGTATTTGAGGAGTTCTCTGAACAGAGGAGGAACTCATTCTTAAGCGTTAAAGAAATCAAGGAGTCGGGCACACCGGTTATAGGTGCATACTGCACCTATTTTCCGCAGGAAGTTGCTATGGCTGCAGGGGCAGCACCTATAGGCTTATGTTCTATGTCGGATGAAGCTATTCCTGAGGCCGAAAAAGATTTGCCTGCTAACCTATGTCCGCTGATTAAGGCCAGCTACGGGTTTGCAAAATCTGACAAGTGTCCTTACTTCCACTTTTCCGACGTAGTTGTAGGTGAGACGACTTGCGATGGTAAGAAGAAAATGTATGAGCTCATGTCTGATTTTAAGGAACTTTACCTAATGAATCTTCCTAATAGTCAGGACGAAGAAGGTAGGAAACTGTGGCGTGCAGAAGTAGTTAAGTTTATCAAGTATTTGGAAGAAAAGTTTGGTGTTGAAATTACAGAAGATAAGCTTCGAGATGCTGCAAGGCTCAAGAATAGGGAGAGAGATGCACAGAGAAAGATCTCTGAAGTGATGATACATGATCCAGCACCTATTACAGGAGAAAATCTATTCAATGCTGTATATGGCAGCACCTTTAAATTCGATAAAGAAGAACTTATCGGATCACTTAATGCCCTGACTAATCGAATAGAAGATGAATACAATCACGGCAACATGCTAGATAAGCGTTCTAGAATTTTAATAACAGGATGTCCGATGGGTAGTGGAACCATGAAAGTCGTGAATGCCATAGAAAATAATGGTGGCGTTGTTGTATGTTACGAGAATTGTTCTGGGTACAAGAATTTTGATAGACTTGTGGATGCAGAGGCTGATGATATAATAGGAGCGATAGCAGATAGATACCTAAAGATTGGATGTTCAGTGATGACGCCAAATGAGAATAGGTATGAACTGCTAGGGAGACTAATCGATCAGTATAATGTAGACGGAGTTATTGATATGTCGCTTACTGCCTGTCTGACATATAATATTGAATCTAAATCGATAGGAAAATTCGTAACAGAGGAGAAGGGGATTCCGTACCTGAGCGTGGAAACGGATTATTCTAAGGCAGATGTAGGGCAGCTTAATACCAGAATTACTGCTTTTCTTGAGATGCTATAAAAGTATTTAGCTGTCTCGGAAGCTGGTTTGAATTAGCATCATGCTTTCTGTAAGAATTTTAGTAAGAAGGTATATTGGAAACTAGACGCGAGAATAAGAATAAAAGAAAAAGAATTTACATCTGGATAACTATTGCAATCATTGTGGTTGCAATAGTTTCTTTCATGTGTTTTTTTATCTCTGATAGAGGAACTGGAGAGCGCCGGAGCAGAAGCAAAGATATCTATAATAGCAAAAGTGTATATGTATACAACTTGACTGACGGTAAAGTAGAGATTGATGTTAACGGCAATAAGAAGCTGCCAATAGCATCTCTAACTAAGCTGATGACCTGCCGAAAAGCTCTCATAGTAATGCGAAGTAAGGGGCTTGTCCTTGATGATAGCGGGCAAGTGAGTGAAGAAGCGGTTAATATTGTCAAGCGGCAAAAAGAGTTTATGGTGGGTTATGACGTGGATGAGAGCACCGATTTAAGGGATCTCTTTTATGCGATGATTATGCGATCTGATGGAGCGTGTGCAAATTCGATTGCTAGCATGATGGGTGGCAATATAAACCATTTCGTAAGTGAGATGAATGACGAAGCAAGTGAAATAGGACTTTCCAATACGCATTACGAGACACCGGATGGTGTTTATAAGAGTGGGGAGTACTCGACTGCTTCGGATGTTGCGAAATTACTCAAGGAATCGCTACCGGATAAAGATTATTATAAAATTTTCACTACGCCGACTTATGTATCGACAAAGACTGAGCGTCATCCTGATGGTATAAAACTATCAAATGACGTTATTTCAGCATTTAATAAGCATAAGATTAAAAGTTTTAAGGTTCTCGGTGGTAAGTTTGGATATACAAGAGAAGCTGGTAAGAGCATAGCTGTATTAGCGGAAAAGAATGGCAAAAAGTACATAGTTATTACATTGGGCTGCTACAACAAAGGCGGCAATCATGGTCATATGGATGATGTTATAACAGCGATGAAAAAGATTAATGGATAATTTTATGATTAATAATTATAAATCTTCACATGTAGAAAAGTTTAAAAAGCTAAAAGCACCTGAAAAAGACGGTTTCTATACATATATATTGCTTTGCGATGATGGTAGTTTATACACGGGATGGACGGTAAATCTAGCTAAAAGAATTGATACTCACAATAGTGGAAGTGGTGCAAAATACACTAGTACACGTGTTCCGGTAGATTTAGTGTATTACGAGGAGTTTGATAACAGGAGCGAAGCGATGAGCAGAGAATGGCACATAAAAAAGATGACTAGGGAAGCTAAAGAACAGCTAATTACCAAGCTATAATCATAGAGTAATGCCATTTAAAATAATATACAAATAATAGACACATTATTTGTAGTGTGGTATAATTTTCACGTTGATGCATGATTATTAGGGGAATCGTGCATCAACTTTTTATACTAAAATACTTTTACTTTATACGTTACTACTATGCGGACTTATTATTAGGGAGAAAAAATATGGAAAATGCTATTAACAATATAGTGCTCATGATAAGTGATGTGCTATATAAGCCTTGGATTGTGCCACTGCTACTCCTTGCTGGTGGATTGTACTTTACAATCCGCACCAGATTTATGCAGATAAGCATGTTCAAGGACTCAATCAAAGTTGTGTCTGAGAAACCTAAGAGTGAAAACGGTATTTCGTCATTCGGTGCGTTAATGGTTTCTACTGCATCTAGAGTAGGTACCGGTAATATCATCGGTGTTGCCACAGCTATTATCCTCGGCGGAGCTGGTTCGATTTTCTGGATGTGGCTCACTGCTATTTTTGGTGGAGCTTCGGCTTTTGTTGAGTCTACACTTGCTCAGATTTACAAGAAGAAAAACAGCGACGGCTCTAGCTACGGCGGACCGGCATATTACATGCGAGATGCGATTAGGTTCAAAGGCCTCGGAAAGGCGCTCGGAGTATTCTTCTCTATAATCATAATATTTACATATGCAGTCGGCTATAATATGCTAGCAGCTTATAATCTGCAGTCAACATTTAGTGCCTTCAGTTTCTATAATCAGAATTCACCAAAAGTTATCGGGGTGATTCTTGCACTTGCGTTTGGAGCGATAGTAATAGGTGGAGCAAAGAGATTATCAGATGTAACAAAGATACTTGTACCGGTAATGGGAGTCATCTATGTTGGTGTTGCGCTTGTGGTTATCCTCATGAATATCAAGAACGTTCCTCACATGTTCCAGATTATTTTTGCAAATGCTTTTGATTTCAAAGCAATCTTCGGTGGGTTCACGGGATCTTGTATAATGTTTGGTGTGAAGAGGGGACTATACTCTAACGAAGCAGGTATGGGATCCGCGCCTAATGCCGCCGCTACAGCAGACGTATCGCACCCTGTAAAGCAGGGACTTGTTCAGATGCTGTCAGTATTTATCGATACGCTCCTTATCTGTTCAACAACAGCATTCCTATGCTTAATTACGGATGTAGATCCTCAGAAATACGTTGATGGAGACGCAGCAAAAGCTGCGGAATACGTACAAGCCGCTATT
This sequence comes from Mogibacterium diversum, assembly GCF_002998925.1. Classification (NCBI taxonomy): domain Bacteria; kingdom Bacillati; phylum Bacillota; class Clostridia; order Peptostreptococcales; family Anaerovoracaceae; genus Mogibacterium; species Mogibacterium diversum. The sequence goes on from NZ_CP027228.1 coordinate 342,629, forward strand.
CATTCGACGCTTGGCAATTTCGGACCTATATTTATCGCTATATCGATGTTCTTCTTTGCTTTTACTACGCTAATTGGAAACTACTCATATTGCGAAGGCTGCCTGGCATTTGTACTGAAGAGGAATCTCAAGAGACAGGAAGCGCTTGTATTTAGATGCATTGCTATTGTCCTAATATATGTGGGTGCTGTGTCACAGGCTGACCTCGTGTGGAATATGGCTGATATGGCACAAGGATTTATGGTCATTACTAACATGCCGGTAATTTTATTCCTAGGTGGAACTGCTGTTAGATGCTTGAATGACTACAGGAAACAGAAGCATGCTGGCCTTGATCCGCATTTTATCGCATCAGATATCGGTATACATGACGAGACGGATTTCTGGAAATAGTAGTTTTGGTAATATCTGGAGATATCACATATTTGAATATATTAGAGGGCCGCTATGTGCAGAAGCATATAGCGGTCTCTTGATGTTGTGTGGGCTAAGTGATAACATTAAAAATATTCATGAGCAGTAGTGTTGGAGGTCTAAAACATGAGAAAGGGCAAACGTGTTCTTATAACAGACGGTGTAAATGCTGGTGGTGAGATGCTAGTGAGAAGCTTTGCTTCGTACGGTGCATCTACAGCTTTCTTTTACAGCAATTCATACGATAAGGCCATTGCTCTTAGCAAAGAGGTAAGTGCACTCAATATTAGGTGTAAGATATCTAAACTTGATTCGCTGTGGTCGGCACTTGAAGTGCTAAGAGGATATTTCGATGATGAGTTTGATGTGCTTGTGTTTAATATTGATATTTCTGACAATACGAGCTTCGACAATATGGATGGTGACAAATGGCGGAACAAGGTAATTGCAGAGATTGATGGACTCTTCTATACGATTAGGGCGCTCAGACCGTTTTTAAACAGGCGTTGTGGCAGTATAATAATAACCGCTGCGAAGGACGAGAACTCAGGGTTCTCATGCGATATACTCGAATCGTATATCAAGGGCTTAACCATATCACTGTCTAAATCGCTGAACGATGCAAATATTAATGTCAATGCTATTATATATGAGAAAGATGACAATGCTAGTACACATGTTGCAGATGCAACTAGGCAGCTGGCATCAACCAGTTCATCTTTTATGACAGGGCAAATAATTCGACTGTAGTATAGAAAAGGGGACTTATATGAGATTCAAGACACATTATAATATCAGATCGTATGAAGTCGACCTGCATGGCGCGCTTAAACCGATGCAGCTTATGCAGCTTCTTCAGGAATCTGGTGATAGACAGATGAGAGAAGAGGCGGTAGCATACGATGAGCTATATAACAAAGAGCATAAAGCTTTTGTGGTAAGCCGAATGAGTATTGAAGTGTTTACGCCAGTTGAAAAGTATTACGACGTTGACGTAGAAACGTGGATTATCCCTGGTAAAGGTGCGAATTTTCCGCGCGGCTATGAAATGTATAAGGGTGGTCAGTTGGTTGCAAAAGCCATCTGCAACTGGGCTCTCGTTGATACCGTTACGGGAAAGCTTATAGCTAGCAAAGATTATGATATGGGTACCTACTCTATGGATGAGGCTCCAGAACTCTCGATTCCAAGGAGGTTTAGAATCCCTAAAGAGCTAAAGTTTCAAGAAGTTGAGAGTTCTAAGGTGGCGATGTCGATGATAGACATTAATATGCATATGAATAATACTGTATATGCATCTAAGCTGTACGACAATATTGATGATGCAGAAAAGTATTTCATTACATCGATTAATCTTAGGTACGTTCACGAAGCGCCGCTGGGCAGCGAGTTTAAGGTTTATCGCAGCGATGCTGTGGATCCTGGCGAAATGGATTATAGGGCGGAAAAGCTAATATATTTTTATACAGAAGCAGATGGAATGTTAAATCTTGAGGCAGCTGTGGGACTTAAAAAAGTGACTATCTAAAATTGTATCTTTGCTCACTTGATGAATTATTAAATGAATTTATGATGGAAGACTGGACTTTGAACAGTCTTCTTTTTTTATGAAAAAAATCAGCGAAATTACTGAAAAATACATAAAAATACCAATAAAGTGTTGAATTGTGGAGAGAAGTGGTTTAAAATGGAGGAGCAAGTATAAAAAAATAGAATTTGTGTGCAAAGAGGGAAGATATGTTTACCGGGACTTATGAAAATTCAATAGACAGCAAGAACCGGTTAATCATTCCGGCAAAGTACAGAAACCAGCTCGGCGGGGAGTGCGTTCTATCAAGAGGGTATGACCGCTGTATCTACATCTACACGATGGAAGATTGGGGGCTGTTAGTAGAAAAATTAAAGGAACTTAGGCAGTCAGACCCAGCTATACGAGAGTTTATAAGGAAGCTATTTTCGCAGGCGAGTGAATGCAAACTGGATTCGCAGGGACGCGTGATAGTACCTGCGAACCTCAAGAGTTACGCAAGGATAGATAAAGATTTGGTAACCCTTGGTGCGATGGACAAGATAGAGGTTTGGAGCAAGGAAATCTTCAATGAAAATGAGGATGACAATCCTATGGATGACGAAGATTTCATAGCGAAATTAGCTGAGTATGGGCTTTAGGAGAGATGATGACGTTTGAACATGTGCCAGTTTTATTCAATGAAGTTATCGATTCGCTCAATATAAAGGCGAATGGGACTTATATGGACGGCACGGTCGGAGGAGCTGGTCATTCTTCAGGAATTTGCGAGAGACTCAGTGATGATGGACACCTGGTGGCGGTTGACAGAGACAGTATTGCGCTCGAAACTGCGATGGAGAGGCTGAGTAAGTTCAGTTGTAAGAAGACGTTCATTCATGCAAATTACAGTGATGTCGACAAGATAAGAACTGAAATTGGTAAAGTTGATGGAATACTTTTGGATTTAGGCGTTTCCTCTTATCAACTGGATACAGCAGAGCGAGGGTTTTCGTACATGCACGATGCCCCTATGGATATGCGTATGAATGAAGACGATATGTTCACAGCAGCGACTGTTGTAAATGAATATTCAGAAGCTGAGCTTTTTCGAATTATCAAGGAGTACGGCGAAGAGCGCTGGGCGTCACGTATAGCTAAGTTCATAGTTAAGGCGAGAGATGAAAAATATATAGAGACCACGGGACAACTGGTAGATATTATAAAGGCTGCTATTCCAGCCTCAGCAAGACGAACAGGACCTCATCCGGCAAAGAGAACATTTCAAGCGATAAGGATAGAGGTAAATGGAGAGCTAGAACATCTAAAGCTAGCGATGGAGAAGCTTCCTGAGTTGTTAGCACCTGGCGGAAGAATGTCTGTTATAACATTTCATTCGCTAGAGGACAGAATAGTAAAGGATGCATTTAATAAGAGAGTGAATCCATGTACCTGTCCGCCAGAGCTACCTGTGTGTGTATGCGGTAAAGTGGCAGATGTAAGAAAGGTTACGAGAAAGCCATTAGTAGCAAGCGAACAAGAGCTGGAGTCGAATCCGAGAGCAAGAAGCGCTAAGCTAAGAGTTATTGAAAAAATTTAAGGGTATTCAGTAAGGGAGAAGAAGGAAATGCAGGTTGCGACTAACGTAGCAGGGACAATGAATGGTGGAGCTCGCGTTGAAAGAAGGAGCTATAGCAATATCAATCGTAACACAAGAGCAAAGCAGAATTCGAGGATGCTTGCTGTAGTTATTATTGCGGGGATCATGTGTCTCATGATGGTGGTTATGTCCGCATTTGCGGCAAATCTCAATCAAGAGAACAACCAGCTTCAGAAGAAAAACGACTATATCCAAGCAGAGGTTGATTCACTAAACACGAAGATAAACGATGCAAGCAATATTAATAAAATTGAGAAGACTGCAACTGAGAAATTCGGAATGGTACATTCTGAGTCGCAGAATTGTATAACTATTGGAGACTCAAAATCTTCTAGCAAGACAAACCTAGCATCGGCAATCAAGGATGAAGCTTATGAATAAATAGTTCATATTGATTATAATGCCACTGATCCTAAATTGGATCGGTGGCTTTTTTCAAATATATGTACAGTAAATATACAAAAAACGACTAGATATGGTATATAATGTAAATTGTAGTGTTGCGGATAATTAGAAAGTAATTAGGAGAATTTGATGGCTAAGTTCCACAATCCTTTAGATAAAAAGAATAAGAAGGCTTCAGGTAAAGGCAAGGTGACCAGAACAACTACCAATACCGCTAATCGCAAGGCTGTAAGTACCGCGGTGACTGCTGAAAATAAAAGCAGACTTGGTTTTGGGTTTCTAGCAATCGTAGTATGCTTTACGATTCTTATATTTCGTCTAGCGTTTTGGCAGGTTATTAAGGCTGATGATTTAAATGCAAAGGCTGCTGAAATGCAGAAGATAGATACAGAACTTGATCCCGTAAGAGGTAATATTTATGACAGGAATAAAAAAGTTCTAGCTCAGACAGTCACAAAGTATGAACTTTATGGCTATTCGCTTAACCTATACAAGAAAAAGGGTTTGGATAGTTCTGCGAAAGAGAAGAATCTACGCGATTTATCTAAGCTATCTGGTGATAGCCGTAAGGAGATGAAGAAAAAGCTTTCAGGCAAAGACAATCTAGTTTTGCTTGCAAAAGGGCTTGATCAAAGTCAAGTCAACAAGGCTCAGAAAGAGTGGGGAGATGATATTGTAGTAAAGACAAAGGTTACTAGATCATATCCTAATGGTACATTTGCATCTACACTCCTTGGGTCAGTAGACAGTAAAAATACTGGACTTAACGGTCTAGAATACCAATATAACGAGAAACTTGCCGGAATCAAAGGGCGAGTGGTTAGAACGACTGATATATATGGCAATGCACTTTCTGTAGGTAGTAGCAAATATTATTCTCCTCAGAATGGTGATAGCCTTGTGACGTCGATAGATGAAGTAATTCAGCACTATGTTGAAGACGCACTCGCTGAGGGCATGGATGACACTGGAGCAGAGTCAATTACATGCATAGTTATGGACCCGCGTACAGGAGACATACTAGCTATGGCAAGTACTCCAAGCTATGATCCTAACAACCCATACACTCCGTCAGGTGATGAAGCGAAGAAGTTTAAATCTCTCAGTACTAAGGAGAAGAGTGCGTACCTTAGTAGAATGTGGACCAATCCAGCTGTAAGTGGGCTTTATGAGCCTGGATCGACATTTAAGCTAATAACATCTTCGTCCGCTATCGAATCTGGAACTACAACCGATTCGTCTAGATACAACTGTCCTGGATATATCAATGTGGATGGAACAAAGCTGAATTGCTGGAGTCCAGTTCCACACGGAACTCAGAATATCACTGAAGCAGTTGGAAATTCATGCAACCCTGCACTAGCTAGAGTTGCCCTTGATATGGGAAAGATTAACTTCTACAAGTACATAGATATCTTCGGATTTACTCAGAAGACGAGAGTGGATTTACCTGGAGAAGCTGACCCAATAATTAAGAATAAGAATAATGTGAGCAACGTTGACCTTGCCACAATGGGATATGGACAGGGAATAGCTATTTCTCCAATCCAGCTGATGACTGCTATAAATTCACTTGGTAATGACGGGATAATGATGCAACCTAAAGTAGTAAAGGAAATCATAGGTCCTGATGGCAAGGTTAAGAAAGTAATTAAGAATAGACGTCTAAGACAGACAGTTTCTAAGTCAACTGCCGATAAGATGCGTTCTATCATGGAGTACTACGTATCGGATGGTGGCGGTACAAGCGCCTATCTGGCTGGATATAGGATCGGAGGTAAGACGGGTACTGCAAATATCGCTGAGAATTCAGGATACTCTGAACAGACCATAGCTTCGTTTATCGCTATGGCACCGATGGACGATCCACAGGTATCAATTCTCGTTATGGTAACGAGACCTAAGAAGAGTATTTACGGTGCAGCCAATGCCGGTCCTATAGTCAAGAAAATTCTCGAAAAGACACTTGTATACAAGGGTATAGAGCGTAAATATTCAAAGAGTGAGGAGAGTGCCCTAGCCAAAGCAGAGATTTCTGTGCCCGATGTTAAAGGTCTTAATAGCAGTGAGGCGATAAGCAAGATTACTGCTGCAGGTCTCAAGGCTAAAAAGATGCCAGAAGGAACTGGCGATTCATTTGTTGTAATCGATCAGTATCCTAAGAAAGGCGATAAGATTGCTAAAGGCGGTACGGTATATATTTATAGTAAATAATTAAGGACTAGTTTAATGAAGAAAACAGGAATTAAATATATTCTTGAATCAATGCATGGTGCAAAGCTTATATCTGACACAGGGTCGAAAGAGATCACTAGTGTTGCTATCGATTCAAGACAGGTGAAATCAGGAACACTGTTTTTCGCTGTTATAGGTGAGAGAAATGATGGTCATGATTTCCTACCAGCAGTTAAGGAAAGCGGATGTCTTGCAGCGGTGGTATCCAATCCCGATTGGGCTAAAAAGATTTCAGAAACCGGTGATATGACGGTAATCCTAGTGAATAATACCAGAGATGCGCTCATGCAGCTTGCAAAACAGTATATGGCAGACTGGAAGGATTTAATCAAAGTTGCCGTTACAGGCAGTGTTGGAAAGACGAGTACGAAAGATTTTCTAGGAGCAGTTCTTTCGGCAAAGTACAAGACCGGGAAGACTCCAGGCAATCTTAACAGCGATTATGGAGTGCCACTAACAGTGTTTGGATTCGAAGATGATATTGAAGCTGCTGTTATCGAAATGGGAGCTGGAGAATCTGTACACATCAGCGAACTTGCTGATATTGTTAGGCCGCAGATAGGTGTGGTAACAAATGTGGGGACTTCGCACCTAGAAGTGTTCGGAACGCGTGAGAACTTGTCGATTGAAAAGCTAGGTATCACGAAATATTTCAATGACAAAGAAACTGTTATTGTTAATTCAGATTGTGACATGCTTACTAGACAGAAAGTCAGCAAAATAGTGCCTTCTGACACGGAAATCCTAACAGTAGGAAGTAAAGATGACGATAATTTTATATTCCGCGATATTAAAGACGGTGGGATAGATGGCGTTAGTTGTATATTAGATGTTCAAACAGGTGATGAGGATTACGACGGAACATTCGAACTCACCATACCAGTAGTTGGGTCACATAATCTCGGTAATGCCGCACTTGCAGTCGCTGCGGGTACCAGGCTTGATATTAAACCGAAAGATGCGATTTTGGCTTTGGCTAACACACATTTTTCATCAGGGCGCCTTGAGATTGATAGACGTGATAATCTAACGATTATTAACGACGCATACAATGCTAGTCCGGAATCTATGAAAGCAGGTATCAAGATGCTTATGGCATCTAAAGCAGAAAGGCATGTGGCGATACTTGGTGCCATGTTTGAACTTGGTGATGATTCGGTAGAACTCCATAGAAGCGTGGGAACATACGCTGTAGATGTTGGCCTAGAGTTACTAATAACAATTGGATCAAATGCTGAGGCGATTGCTAGCGCAGCGGAAGACGCATTTATAGGTGCTGAGCATAATATAGCTAGTAGGACGAGAGTGATCTCGTACAAAGATAAAAATGAGGCGATTAAGGACCTTAACGCAATACTTCATAAAGGTGATTTAATTTTAGTAAAGGCATCCCGCGGTATGAAGTTAGAAGAAGTTATTTCAGCTATTATTTAGCAAGGAAGAGGTAGATGAATATTTCACTTGTAGTTGTTTTTATAGTATCATTGCTCATTTCGACGGTGGGGACCAAACTTCTGATTCCATTTCTTAAGCAGAAGCAGTTTGGCCAATTCATTCGAGAAGAAGGACCGGAGGCACACAAAAAAAAGGCTGGGACACCAACTATGGGTGGTGTCATGATAGTTCTTGGAATTGCTGCCGGGCTTGCTACCGGGATAGTCACTAACGGAGATGCAGCTGACACCTTTGCAATAATCCTTACTATGCTTGTATTTGGTGCTATAGGGTTTCTTGATGACTTTGAGAAAATTGCCAAGAAGAATAATCTAGGACTAACAGCAAAGCAGAAGATATTGCTGCAAGTATTGCTTAGCCTTGGGATAGGGCTATACATGATACTTGGTGGCAATGGTACGGATGTGCTAATCCCGTTTGTCAATATATATGTGAATTTCGGATTGCTTTTCATGCCTTTCGTAATTTTGACAGAAGTCGCTATGTCAAACGGAGTTAATCTGTCCGATGGACTTGATGGTCTCGCGTCTTCAGTAACGCTTGTTGTAGCAATCCTTTTTGCATTAGTAGGGTACACTCACGATGTATATATACTAACGGTCAGTGGACTAGCTATTGCAGGCTCTCTGATTGGTTTCTTATTTTTCAATAAGTACCCAGCTAAGATATTCATGGGCGACACAGGCTCAATGGCTCTAGGAGGTGTCCTTTCTGCAATTGCAATAGTAAGTAAGACTGAATTCCTACTTCCTGTTGCAGGAATAATATATGTAGTGGAATCTCTTTCAGTTATTATTCAGGTAGTATACTTTCGTAAGACTGGTGGTAAGAGGTTCTTTCGCATGGCACCGATTCACCACCATTTTGAACTCGGTGGTATGAAAGAGTACAACGTAGTAAAACTATTTACACTCGTAACGATATGCTCGAGTGTAATTGCATATTTCTCAGTTGCTTAGAACTGGTGAGGAGTGGATTATGAGTTATACAGTTGATGAATACAGAAGAGAAGTCTCCGATAAAAAAATCCTTGTTGTAGGTATGGGTCGCTCTGGGATGGCGGCTGTAAAAGAGCTCCATGCTCTTGGCTCGACAGTAACAGCACAGGACATCAATACAGTAGAAAAGATAGACCCTAAATTCATAACATTCCTAGATAGAGAGGGTATAGAATATTATTTTGGATCAACGCCAGAGCATATGGGCAGTTTTGACATCGTCGTGCTTAGTCCGGGGGTGAATCCTAATCTTTCATTCCTTAATGATGGAAGAAACCATGGGGTAGAAGTAATTGGCGAACTAGAGATGGCATATAGACTATCTTATGGTAAGTTTGTAGCGATTACCGGAACTAATGGTAAGACGACGACTACAAGTTTGGTAGGTAAAATTTTTGAGGAGTCCGGCAGGAAGTACACTGTAGTTGGCAATATAGGTGTTGCTACTATTTCAAAGGTGCAGGATTCAACGGATGATGAATGGATGATAACCGAGGCTAGCAGTTTTCAACTTGAAACAGTTTCAAGGTTCAAGCCTGTAGTATCCGCAATACTTAACTTTACTCCGGATCACCTTAATAGACACGGTAGTATGGAAGCTTATGGTGCTTGTAAGGCGGCGATAGGCAAGAACCAGACTTCTGACGACTACATGGTTATAAACTATGATGATAAGGCATGTCTTGCTCTTGGCGATAATACGAAGGCTAGGCTAGTACCGTTTAGCAGGATTGAAGAGCTTGAATTTGGGGCCTATATAGACGATGGCTATATAGTAATCAGAGATGAAAGTGGAATAGTTCATCAAATTTGTAGTAAGGATGAGCTAAAAATAATCGGTAACCACAACCTAGAGAATGCTCTTGCTGCAGCTGCAATTTCGTTTTTTGCCGGTATCGATACCGCTGTCATCGCTGATGCACTTAAGAAGTTCCCTGGCGTTGAACATAGAATAGAATACTGCGGTATTGTCGATGGGGTGAAGTTTTATAATGATTCAAAGGGAACGAATGTCGATGCTTCAATAATTGCTTTAAAGGCCTTGGAGAGGGATATCGTCTTGATTGCAGGAGGAGATGGAAAAGCACAAGACTTTACGGAGCTCGGCGAAAACCTGCTTGGTCGTGTAAAAGCGCTTGTTTTACTAGGAAGAGATGCAAAAGATATCGAGAAGGCAGCTAGGGCCGCTGGATTCTCAAATATCTACCATGAAAACGATATGAATGATTGTGTAAAGAGAGCGCATAAACTCTCTGAATCAGGCGACAAAGTGTTATTATCACCTGCTTGCGCAAGTTGGGATATGTACGATAATTATGAGCAACGGGGTGACCATTTTAAAAACTGTGTAAATCAACTGCTAAGATAGTAGTTAGTGTTCATTAGAGTTTGGGATAGAGGGAAGCCAAAATTGAAGAAACCAAGCAATATTAAAAAGTCAAAAAAGAATAATAAGTCTAAAGCGGAAATTCCCGCTAGGACTAGCAAGCTATCATCGAGTCGTAAGTTCTTTAAAGGAGCGATGAGCAGTTTGTATACGGAAAGCGATTTCACTATACTTTTACTGGTTGCTGCTCTTACCATGTTCGGGGTGGTGATGGTATTTAGTGCAGGCTATTATTCTACACTTGCGAAATCAACGGATGCATATTACTTTCTGAAGAGACAGGTTGCTTTTGCTGTATCAGGCTTTGCTATTCTGCTTGTTTTTTCAAAAGTAGACTATCATTCGTACTCTAAGTATTACAAGCAGATTGCGCTGTTCAGCTTATTGATGCTATTGCTTCTTTTCACACCTCTAGGAGTAACTGTAAATTTCGCGAGGCGGTGGATATTTATAGGACCAATCAGAATTACCCCGAGTGAAATATCGAAGCTAGCCATGATCATCTTTACTGCCACATACCTTGCGGAACATCCTAATAAAGCAAAACAAGGGATTACCGGAATGTCAACTATATTAGCACTTATGGCAGTTCATGCAGCTTTGATTATCAAGCAGCCAAACTTATCTACAGCAATTGTAATCGTGGCCATTATGATTGGTATTCTATTTGTGGGTGGGCTAGCTTGGAAATACATTGTCATTGCGTTTGGTAGCTTGGGTGTTGGCATGGTCTCGATTCTGCTGTTTTTTAGGCACACGCATTGGTACTCAAGACTTACAAACTGGATGGATCCATTTAAGGATGCTCAAGGAGAGGGATATCAAGTTTCACAATCCATAATTGCACTAGGAAATGGAGGCTTCAAAGGGTTAGGTCTTGGAAATAGTATCTCCAAGAACCTATATCTACCAGAGCCACAGAATGACTTTATCCTAGCGATAATAGGCGAAGAACTCGGTTTCGTAGGAATCTTTATAATGATGATTGTATATCTTGTTCTAATATGGAGATGTATTATGGTTTCATCTAAGGCCAAGGATAAGCTAGGGCTATTCATGGCTGCAGGAATTGCTATTATGCTTGGGCTGCAGGTTATTGTAAATGTGGCTGTTGTAACCGCATCTATGCCGGCAACAGGTATTACATTGCCATTCGTTAGCTATGGCGGTACATCGTTATGGGTGTTCATGGCGTCTATGGGCATAATGCTAAATATATCTAAGCAAGGAAGGGCAAAGTAGAGATGAGAGTAATTTTAACTGGGGGAATCACGGGTGGACATATTTATCCTGCACTAGCGATTGCTGATCAATTCAAGGAAATCGATAGGGATGCAGAATTCCTTTACCTCGGTTCTGATGAGGGTATGGAACGCTATATCGTACCCAAATACGGATATGACCTAAAGTATATAGACTCCAGATGGTTTGATAGAAGCAGCCCTCTTAAGCTCGCTAAGACACTTTTCAAAAATGAACGTGGAAAGAGACAGGCGATTAATGTAATGAAGCAGTTTAAGCCTGATCTTGTCGTAAGTACGGGCAGTTTTGTAAGTGTGCCGGTAGTGCTCGCAGCTAAAGCCCTTAAGATTCCCGTTTATATTCATGAGCAAAACGCTTATCCTGGCGTGGCAAACAAGCTACTTTCTAAGTATGCTAGAAGAGTGTTTCTAGGGTTTGAGGCAGCGCGAAAGTACTTCCCTAGTGAGAAGGTAGTATATACAGGGAATCCGGTTAGAAACGAATTTGGAGAGCAAAACAGAGACCTTGCTCGTTCTGAACTAGGCATCGCACAGGATGATTTTGCTGTATTGATTTTTGGAGGCAGTTTAGGTGCCGAAACTATTAACGACATCGGACTTGCGATAATAAACAAATATGGAGATGATAGAAATGTAACTATCCTGTTCGGCACAGGAAAGGACTATTATGAACATGTCAATAATAGACTAAAAGTTGGCGGCAAGGAAGTACCTGCAAATGTCAGATTGATGCCATATATATCTGAGATGGCAAAGATGCTGTCTGCAAGCAACGTAATCATCTGTAGATCAGGTGCACTTTCAACAGCAGAAGTAACTATGGCTGGACGAGCAGCTATATTTATTCCATCACCAAATGTAACGGGTGATCATCAATATTACAATGCGAAAGCTGTGGCTGATAACGGTGGGGCCGTCCTTATAACTGAAGATGGTGATGTAGAGCTTAGGGTGCTCAATGCATTAAAAGCTCTTAGAACAGATGGCGCTCTTTTAGAGGAGATGGAACAAGGAAGCTATAAATCAGCGCCTGTTGATGCTGCAAAAATAATTTGTGAAGAGATAATTAGTGACGTAAAAGCTAGACGAAGATAGGGGTTTCAATGAAAAAGGATAAGAGCACTAAGCCTGAACTGAGTAAAGAAGAATACCTTAAATCGCTTTTTAACGGTGCTAAAGATGAACTAGAAGCATATATAGTATCTAATGATCAGTTAGCTGCTGACGAAGAGCCAGAGCAGGCTGACAAGGAAGATGAAAAATCAGAAAATAAGAATGAAGCAGATATACAAAATGGTCTGGAAATCGATTCTGAACTAGGAACACCGAGTGTTTCTAATACCAATAATGGTACAGATACACCTGAGAACTTCGATAATGATGGAAGTGATAATAATCAATCTTTAGAGGATTCTTCATTGGAAAGAGAGACATCTGGCGCAGGGCTTTCACAGAATAATGGAGGTGAAAAACCTGACGAAAAAGAGTCTAATGTAAATGAAGAAATAGAGAGCCCGGCTGATAGAAAAACAAAATCAGATCTTGATGATATAGAGAAACGCCGGATGAAGCGCAAAAGAAAGCTTAAAATGCCAGGTTTTTTTACGAGAATCTTTATCATTCTAGGGGTTATAATTGCAGTTACAGCGTTTTCTTTATCAAGCTTCTTTACAGTAGATACAATTGATGTTCAAGGCAATAAATACTTCACCGATGAAGAGATTTCAAATATGGCGCATGCTAGTACAGGGCAGAACATCATTTATAAACTTAATAAAGGAAATATGCTTAATTATCTCGAAAAAAACCCATATATAGAGGAAGCCAGAGTTTATAGAAAGTTGCCGAGTACAATTGTTATAAATGTAAAAGAGAGAATTCAGATTGCTGCCCTGACTTATGGAGATCAGTTTCTGATAATAGATAATAAGGGCACGCTGCTGAGAATAACTAAAACAAAACCAAAGCTAACAATTGTCACAGGGTTTAAGGTTAAAAAGGTTAAGCTTGGAGAGCCTGTAGAGGTTAATAGCCCAGATTTATTCAAAGAACTATTATCTCTTCTTAAGTCTATGGAGGCAGGGGATGTTTACTTCACTAAAATAAATATCACAGAGCTATTTATAACAGCAAATGTATATGATTCACTGGTTGTGAAGAGTAAATATAAGGACCTTAAAGATAATATCGATAAAGGACGACTACATAAGGTGCTCGATGAACTATTCAAACGAAATATTAAGCGCGGTACAATTACAATTTCGTCCGATGGGTATGCATCATTTACACCCGAACTCTAAAATGACAGATATTAATTATTTGTTAATCAAAAACAATAAAAAACCATGTATTTTGTGGTATGAATGCAAAAAAGAACCGTATATATAGTGCATTGTGTGATTCAATATGATATTATTAGTTAGATTTAGTCGATAATAGGAGGGGCTTTATGATGGAATTTGTTTCAGACTTCGTATCCAGCACTGATAATGCTGCGATTATCAAAGTCGTAGGTGTAGGCGGCGGCGGTTGTAACGCCATCAATAGAATGGTTGACGAGAATCTTCAAGGTGTAACCTTTATTGCGGTTAACACTGATAAGCAGGCTCTTGCAAAATGCAAAGCTGAAGTAAAGATTCAGATAGGAGAAAAGTTAACCGGAGGTCGTGGTGCAGGTGCTAATCCTGAAATTGGTCAGAGAGCAGCTGAGGAGACCCTAGAGGAGATTTCAGGTTATCTGCAGGATGCAGATATGGTATTTGTAACTGCTGGCATGGGTGGTGGAACTGGCACAGGTGCTGCGCCAATTATTGCTAAAGCTGCGATGGACTGTGGTGCGCTAACAGTTGCAGTAGTTACTAAGCCTTTCTCGTTTGAAGGTAAGAAACGTTGGAACAGAGCGACAAAGGGTATACAGTATCTGACTAATTTTGTTGATTCTCTTGTTATCATTCCTAACGATAGACTTATAGATTCAAGCGAAAAGAATACAACGATGCTTGAGGCATTCTCAATGGCTGACGATGTACTAAGACAGGGTGTACAGGGTATTTCTGATCTTATTTCTGAATACGGAATCGTTAACGTTGACTTTGCAGATGTTAAGACTATTATGGAGGGCAGAGGAGTTGCTCACATGGGAGTTGGCATCGGTACAGGGGACAACAGAATTGAAGATGCAGTTAGAAATGCTATCGAGAGTCCTCTTCTTGAGACATCAATCGATGGAGCTAGATCCATACTTCTATATGTTTGTGGTGGATATGATATGGGTATGCAGGATATCAGCAAGATTGCTAGCAAGATTCAAGACGAGGCTGATCCTGATGCTAACATCATATTTGGAGCTACAGTCAATGAGAATATGAACGATAAAGTGTCTATTACGCTTATCGCAACTGATTTTACAAGCGGTGGGCTTTCCGCTCCAATTAATGAGACTCCTGAAGTTGCATCACCTAGTGTTCGTGGAACACGTGTTAATGTCGATGGACTTGAAGGTCAGATTGTTGACATGAGCGACTTCATGAAGGAAGACCATAAGGACAATAGCGGATCATCTGACTTTGATGTTCCTGATTTCCTTAAGTAGTGGAAGCTTATAACGAATATGGCAGGAAGACTAATGAGTCCTATCGATTCATTAGTTCACCTGACAATGATAAGATACGCCTTATTAATAAACTTGGTAGAAAAAAATACCGTGATAAGCATGGTGAATTCGTTATTGAAGGAATCAACCTTGTAAGAGCGGCACTAAGTAAAGCGCAGCATATAAAACTCGTTCTCATATCAGATGATTTTGATTACAGAGAGATTGCTGACGAGTTAGCCGAAGGCGTTGAATATCGCGATATATACCTGATTCCACGCTATCTATTTGATAAGATAAGCGATGCGGAAAATGGATCTGGGATTATTGCGGTCGTTGATAAAATCTCCTATAGGCTGGATGCCATAGACAGCTTAAAATCTATTGGCACAAGTAATATTCTCGTGCTAGATAGACTTCAGGATCCAGGCAATATAGGGACTATGATTAGGACTGCTGTTGCGACAAGTTATTCAATTGTTGCGACAATAAAGGGTACTGCAGATATCTTTTCGCCTAAGGTGCTTCGAGCATCAGCAGGAATGATATTCGGAATTTCTGTTGTGGAACTCGATGATGTTGATGAATTAAAGACTTTAACGACCGTGCTTGATAAGAAAATTGTAGTCACAGATCCAAGAGAAGGGTGTCCTTATTATGAGTGTAACCTTGAAAAGGATATAGCACTTATTATAGGAAATGAAGGCAATGGTATCAGTGACGAGATTATGGAATGTTCCGACGTCCGGGTGACTATACCAATGCAAGGTGAAGTTGAGTCGCTTAATGCAGCGATATGTGCTTCGATACTCATGTACGAGGCGGTAAGGGCTGCTGAGGGATAATACGGATACAACGTTTATAGCAGAATGGAGTATATTATGGAAAAATGCAAAGCAGACGTTACAATCTGTGGCAATGACTATGTCCTATCTGGAGATAAGAGCGAGGATAAGATTAAGGAAATTGCTAAGTACGTAGACGATGAGCTTAGACATACCAGCAAGATGCTTAATAGCAATCCAAATTACAGAAGTGCAGTTTTGACAGCTATCAACTTAGCTGAGAAACTCATGGATAATAGTGATTTGTTGCTTAAGCTGCAGACTGAGAATCATCAGCTTGATAACGATGTTAAACACTATATCTCACTCTGGGAGGATGCTAAGCTACAAGTATCTGATCTGAAGGATAAGATGACAACTGCATCAGATATGAATGTTCAGGAGAGCGAGAAGTATAAAGCTCTAGAGACTAAGTGTTCGGAGCTTGAAAGTGCTTACTTTGATCTCCAGATGGAGAATACTAATCTCAAGAACGAAATTAGAAACTTACAGAAGTTTAGAGGCGAGAATGAATAAGAAGGTTTTAAATCTTCTGGAGTACAACAAAATAATAGACCTTCTTTCCGCTCAGGCTGGGTCAGAACTTGCGCGAGAGCGCATTAAAGGATTCGTGCCTATGTCCAATATGCGGATGGTTAAGGAAGCATTAACGGAAACTACGGAAGCAGTTTCCGTTATTCTATATAAAGGCAGTATTCCGGTTGGAGAAATTGGGGATATTAGAGGTCTGCTAGATATTGTACGCAAGGGCAGATCACTTTCGATGAGGGAGCTTCTTGCTATCAATCGCAGCCTAGCTGGCGCAAGGGAAGTTAAGGACTTCCTATCTTATGATGTTCCTGAAATCCCTATGATTAGTGAGATAAATTCGCTAATTGCTCCAAATACCAAGCTGGAGAGCGAGATAAACCGCTGCATACTGTCTGAAGATGAGATGGCAGATAATGCCTCTCCTGAACTAAATAAGATTAGACGAGAAATCAGGAACAAAAATGAGAGTATACGTCGAAAAATTGATAGCTACACTAGTGCAGGAAACAACAATTCATACCTTCAGGATTCAATAGTAACTTTAAGGAATGGCAGATACGTAATACCTGTTAAGCGAGAATACAGTAGCAAGGTACCTGGTCTCATCCACGACCAGTCTAAAACAGGTGCTACGTTCTTTATTGAACCACAAGCTGTAGTAAGTCTTAATAATGAACTTAGAGAACTGGAATTAGCCGAGCAGCGAGAAATTGAGCGAATCCTTCAGATGCTATCAGACCGAGTAGGAGAGCATTATAACGAGCTCAAAAATAATCAAGAACTGCTAGTGAAACTGGACGTTATAAATGCAAAGGGGCGTCTTGCGGTTAAGATGGATGCGACTGCTCCAAAACTGAATCAAGATGGGTTTCTCTATATTCGTGCGGGTAGACATCCACTGCTCGATACAGAGAAAGTGGTGCCGATTGATATAACTCTAGGTGATGGATATGATTCACTTCTGATTACTGGACCTAATACAGGCGGTAAGACTGTAACTCTTAAGACTATTGGATTATTCATACTTATGACAGAGTCTGGTCTACACGTTCCGTGTTATGAAGAGAGCAATATTCCGATATTCAAGGAAGTTTATGCGGAAATTGGGGATGAACAGAGCATCGAAAATAATCTGAGCACATTCTCCTCTCATATGCTCAATACTGCAAACATTATTGCAAATGCAGACAAAGAGTCTCTGGTACTACTCGACGAAGTGGGATCCGGAACTGATCCCGCTGAGGGAGCGGCGCTTGGCGTCGCTATGCTTGAAGCCTTGAAAGAAAAAGGTGCACATATCGTTGCAACCACCCATTATACGGAGCTCAAGAAATATGCACTTTCTACGGATGGCGTTGAAAATGCATCGATGGAGTTCGATATGGATGCACTTGCACCGACATATAGGATTAAAGTTGGACTTCCTGGAAAGTCTAATGCATTTGAAATTTCGAGAAAACTCGGCCTTGAACCTAGTATTATCGATAGAGCGATATCTCTGATGAATGAAAGTGATATCGAGTTTGAGGGTGCTGTATCCAGAGTAGAGGAAGATCAAAAGGAAGTTATTATAGAGCTTGAAAAAGCCCGCATCAAAGCAGCAGAAGCTGAGAAAAAACTTAAGGAAGCGGAGGAAAAGCTTGCGAAAGCAAAGGAAAGCAAACATAAGATAATTGAAGAAGCTAAGGAAGAGGCTCGTGCTATAATCAGCGATGCAAATAGGACTGTCAAGGAAGTGAGCAAGGAGCTCAGAAAGGCAGCCAAGGAGGGCAGGAATAATTCTTCGTCTGTTGTTGCAGAAAGCAAGCGTAAACTTAGGGAGAAGTCAATTGAGAATGCCGTTGCTCCACGCAAGATCAAGAATTTAAACGTTCCGAGGGCGGATGATTTGAAGCCGGGAACTAGAATCAAGCTACTTAAGCTCGGTCAGAATGGTGAAGTTGAAACATCGCCAGATTCCTCCGGGAACCTAACGGTGAGAATCGGAGCACTAAAGATGGGTGCAAAGATTAAGGATGTTATGATTATCGAGAATAATAAGCCTGGTACAAAAGAGCGCAATCGTAGGAGCTACGCAAAAATGAATACATCAAAGGCAAAGACAATATCACCATCTATCAACGTGATAGGGAAAAGCCTCGACGATGCGGAACTTGAAGTTAGCAAGTATATAGACGATGCTTTTTTATCAGGTATAAATGAAGTGCAGATTGTGCACGGCAGAGGTGAGGGAATACTTCGTAATGGCATCAGGAATATGCTTAAAAGAAATGGCAACATCAAGTCTGTATCAGGCGCTTCATATGATCAAGGTGGAGAAGGCGTAACTGTGGTCACCTTTATAGACAAATAATGACCTTTGCTCCTTTTAATAGGTTACTAAAATGCTGATTTTGATATATAATTAATTGATTAAAGTTTTATTCTGGAGATTTTGTAAATGTTCGTCGTTAGCAGCTGCCTTCTAGGCAATAATTGCAAGTATAATGGTGGTAATAACTATAACGAGGAAGTTGTTGAATTCTGCCGTACCCACGAATTTGTTTTAGTATGCCCAGAGACTTCAGGCGGGCTAAAGGCGCCGAGAATGCCAGCAGAGCAACAGTACATAAAGGCTTCTGATGGGAATTTGGAAATTCGTGTAATAGATAAGGAAGGTAACGATTTAACAGATAATTTCCACAAAGGTGCAGTTGTTTCACTAGAGTTAGCCCTTAAGCAGGCTGATGAGCTAGGTGAAGAGATAGAAGGAGCTATACTCAAGGCTAATAGCCCATCGTGCGGTAGTGACCATATCTATGATGGAACATTTACAGGAACCCTGATTTCTGGGGATGGCATCTTTGCCAATCTTCTCAAGAAACGAGGGATACCAGTTATGAGTGAGAATAATTTTAAAGAGAAGGTATAAAGAGGAGAAGTCCGAGTAATGATCGACTATAAGGTACAGATTGCACAAATTATTGCTAAGCAGGAAATTGGGTTAACTGCCGAAGAAATTGCCGAAATGATTGAGGTTCCAACCGATCCTAAAAATGGTGATTTTGCATTTCCTTGCTTTAGATTAGCGAAGACGATGAGAAAAGCTCCGCAGATGATCGCTGCTGATGTTGCATCGTCAATCGAAAATGAATCTATCTTTGATAAGGTTGAACAGGTCAATGCATATGTGAATATGTTTATCTGTAAGGATGCGTTTGTGCGAAATGTCGTTTCGGAAGTTGTTTCCCTTGGATGTGAATACGGTAAATCTAATGTTGGCGAAGGGAAAACGGTAATAGTAGAGTTCTCATCACCTAACATCGCTAAGCCATTCCATATCGGACACATCAGAAGCACGGTTATCGGAAATTCAATCTACAAGCTGTATGATGCCACTGGTTATGATGTTGTTAGAATCAACCACCTCGGAGACTACGGTACACAGTTTGGGAAGATGATTGTTGCTTATAGGCTTTGGGGAAGCGAGGAAGAACTAGAAAAGAATCCTATAAAATCACTTCTTAAATACTATACGAAGTTTCACGAAGAAGCTGAGAAGGACCCTAGCCTAGACGATAAGGCTAGAGAGACTTTTGCCAAGCTAGAGAACGGTGAACCCGAAGAGGTTGAGCTATGGAAAAGATTTAGAGAGCTAAGCCTCGAAGAGTTTAGCAGGGTTTATAAGATGCTTGACATCGAGTTTGATTCATATGCAGGTGAGAGTTTCTATTCTGATAAGATGCCAGCAGTTCTGAAGGAGTTAAAGGATAAGAACCTTATGCACGAATCGAGAGGTGCTCAGATAGTAGACCTCGAAGATTACGATATGCCTCCAGCTGTTATCACGAAGTCTGATGGTTCGAGTCTATATGCTACTAGAGATATTGCTGCTGCTATTTATAGAAAGCAGCACTACGATTTCTACAAGAACATCTACGTAGTAGCAACACAGCAGAATCTCCACTTTAAGCAGTGGAAACAGGTCCTAGCCTTGATGGGATATTCATGGGAAAAGGATTGTATCCACGTTCCATTTGGTCTAGTAAGCCTTGAAGAAGGCACGATGTCTACTCGCAAGGGGAGAGTGGTATTCTTAGAGGATGTACTTAATAAAGCCGTTGAGAAGACTAGAGAGATAATCTCGGAGAAGAATACCAGTGGTATTGATATCGATGAGATTTCTAAAGAAGTAGGAATTGGCGCAGTTATATTCCAAGAACTGTCTAACAACAGGATTAAAGATTATGTATTTTCATGGGATAAAATTCTTAACTTTGATGGTGAGACAGGACCTTATGTTCAGTATACACATGCTAGAGCATCTAGCGTCCTAAGAAATGCATCGCAGCAGGAACTAGACAGGATTAAGAGTTGTGATATCAAAGATTTTAGCTATGTAACATCAGATAGTGCTTATGAGCTAACTAAGCTTATATATAGGGTGCCAGAGGTTGTAAGAGAAGCTGCAGCTAAGTATGAACCATCAATTCTTACGAGACATCTTATAGACATCGCACAGAGCTTTAATAGGTTCTATCATGATGAACATATTTTAGTGGATAATGAGGAAGAGAAAGTTGAAAAGCTAGCGCTAGTATATGCTACTAAAGTTACAATTGCTAACTGTTTAGCTATTTTGGGTATAAAAGCGCCAGATAAAATGTAGGGGAGACAACGATGAAGCTATTGCTCAGCACAGTCAAGACAGATTGCTTTGATTCAAAGCTAGCACTCAAGAACATGTATAATGTCGTTGGGAACGCACCGTTAGAGGTGACTCTCAAGGAATTTGAATTGAGTGAAGATGACCAGAGGATTTATGAAGAATTGCTTGATAAGAAGTACAGTATCCTGTATTTCCATGCTGATGAAATCAATGAATCCAAGATAGTGCACATTTGCGAGATGATTAAGAAGGCTATCCCAAGCTGTATTACAATTATCGGTGGCAAGGAAGTGAGTTTTGAGACTCGTGAATTCATGCTAGCACACCCAGAGGTGGACTACGTTTTCCGCGGTGAAGGCGAGAAGGTTCTGTTTGACTTCGTGCGTTCGATTATCACGTATAGTTTTAATTTTGAGAGCATAGATGGACTAGCTTATAGAGAGAATGATGAGATTCTTGTAAATAAGATTGGCGAGCCGATTCGTTATGAAGATATTCCATTTGCATATGATAAGTTTGAAGTTCAGGAAGGTGAGACGGTATATTACGAATCGTCTAGAGGTGTTCCCGATACTTGCCACTATTCTCAGTACATGCCAGGTATGTCTCTGCGTTCCTTATCACTAAACAGAATTTGTAATGAACTCAGATACTTCCTCGTCAAGAAAGCCTGCAGAGTTGAGTTTGTGGAAAAATGGTTTAACTACGATGTTTCTAGGGCTTATAGAATTTGGGAATATCTTATTAACAATGATAATGGGTTTACGTCGTTCTCGTTCGATGTGAATGGTGATTTGCTAGATGAAGAAACGGTTGAGCTACTTAGCGAGGCGCGAGAAGGTTTATTCCACTTCAATATAGATATCGAGAGCACCAATGCAGTTGCACTAGCGGCAGCCGGGCGTAAGGAAAATATATATCAGCTTATGTATAACGTATCTAAACTTTTGCAGAACAGCAAGGTGAATGTAAGGGTTATACAGAGAGTAGGGCTACCAGGTGAGACGATAGAATTATTTGAAAGATCGTTTAACAAGATATATAACCTAGGGGCTGATGAGTTTGACATAGAAGTTCTTCGCATTAAGAAGGGGACGATGTTTAGGCAGAATGCTGATGAGTTTGGCTATGAATACAGCAGAGAATACCCTAATGAAGTCATAACTAATGATTACATTTCAGCTGCTAATATAGTTAGAACCAAGCTAGTTGCTGAAACGGTGAAACGTTTCGAGCATGGCTTTGAAGATTCTATCGGCAAGATATTGTTCGATGCTGGCATGAAGCCATTCGCATTTTTCGATGGACTTACGTCATTCATAATGGAGAATGATCTTACATGCAAGCTAGGCAAAGAGGAGAATCTTTATAGGGTTCTTTATACGTATGCTGCAGAGATATATGATAAGAATGAGGATACGCTGAAGCTGCAGGTGCTTCAAGAAGTGCTACACAGCGATATGAACAACAATGTTTCGCACGATGTGATTAGAAGACTAGAACGTAAAGGTTGGGAAATACATGTCAAAGCAAAAAGCTAAACAAGATCGCATCGCAAAATACCTCCAAAATTTAAATGGAGGTATTTTGTTTGATGAACTATCAGACAAATACTTAAAAGAGGCAGGAGTATTTGAAATACTTCACGGCATTCCTGTTCCTATTTCGGCTGGAGTGAGTGACGAGCTTACAACACTGACAATAGCTTTTGGTATGGCAAGAGTAATCGGAGCAGATACCAACTTTAAATATAAGGATAGCTACATAGCCTATATTAAACATATATTCGGAGAAGAAGCGAGTAAAGCGCTTATTGCAGAGGGTGCCAAGTATGGTCAATCTGAAAACTACGATGTTGCTGCGATGTTCTTTAGAGCAGTACTGATATTTGATCCTAAGTCGCGGGATGCACTTTACCTATACGGCAGGGCTTGTAAGGATGCATATGAACAAGAAGATGAAGATGAATCTTATATTGGAAGTTTTAAAGCAGAGTCACTCGAAGTATTTGAACTTCTAACTATGATCCATCCAGATTTTGCTATGGGCTACTACTTCCTTGGTTATGGATATGCGAACATGGGACTATACACGAAGGCAAGCCTTACGTGGAAATCATTTATAGAACTGACAGCAGCCTCTGGAGATTCTGAAATTGAAGAGCTTCGTAGTGAGATTTCCGAGAGATTGGAAACACTCGAAGAACCAGTGAAGATAGAGGAGGGGGTAAACTGCGTACTTAGCGGAGACTATTTAGGAGGTCTTGAGATCCTATCTAGATACAAGGATGGAAATTATCGTGATTGGTGGCCTCTATGGTACTACATGGCGGTATGTGCAGCATCTCTAGGTGAAGCAGAGTCAGCGATTGATTATTATAAGCAGGCGCTGATTTATACTCCTAGCAATACAGATATTATGGAGGAACTAGCCTCGGTTTATACTGCGATAGGAGATCAGGTAAATGCTTCTAAGTATTTAAATAAGATCGATATAGTTAAGAATAATATAGAACAAGAAAAATTCTAAGGATTGGGAATGCAACATTTTTTTAGACATACATTAGATGGTGACCCACACCTAAACATGAAACTGATATATGCGGGTCTAGTTATCGCAATAATTATTGCATATAGATTTAGAAAAAATGATAAATTGCTGAAAGTATTGCTAGCTACCAATGTGCTACTTCAGATTATACTATTTATCTGGTACTTGGGGTATAAGGAGCTTTTTATAATGGAAGGGCTGCCTTTATATCACTGCAGGATTGCTGTGCTTATGATGGCAGTGGGATATGTAGCAAAGAAACCGGTGATTTCTAGGTACTTTGCGTGGCTTGGAATAATAGGAACCATAATAGCATTTGGCGTACCGGATCCATCTGACTATTTGTGGCCGCATCTAACTAATATTACATTCATATGCACTCATTATCTAATCGCTATGAGTTCACTTATTATTATTTCGAGGAATGAAGTAAAGCTAAATTTTAGAGATGTAGTATTGATTACATTTATTATGAATTTAGTGATTATGATTGCAAATACGATTCTTGGAAGCAACTATAGTTACTTGATGAAATTGCCTCCAGCACTTCCTATTGAAGTCAATAAGTATATTATATTCACGATAATGACTATACTTCTAATAATTGGTGAAATGCTTCTCGATAAAATATCTGTGGCAAAAACGAATAAGGGTGTAAGCGACCTAAGTGCATAGTTACCTAGGTCGCTATAAAAGCACGATATTTACATAAAACCGCTTGACAGCCTATTATGTGTAGTGTAAAATAAGGAAGTCGCAAATGCGGGATGATGTTCCGAGGTAGCTCAATGGCAGAGCAACCGGCTGTTAACCGGTAGGTTGTGGGTTCGAGCCCCACCCTCGGAGCCATTGAATTTGTGCCGGAATGGCGGAATTGGCAGACGCCCGGGACTTAAAATCCCGTGAGAAGTGATTCTCGTACCGGTTCGACCCCGGTTTCCGGCACCAATTATAGATATCGCGGGGTAGAGCAGTTGGTAGCTCGTCGGGCTCATAACCCGGAGGTCGCAGGTTCAAGTCCTGTCCCCGCAACCAACGAAAAGTAACGACTTTGGAGTAATCTGAAGTCGTTTTTTATTATCTAAATAATTATTGTTTAATATCATGTTTTCTGATAAGATAATCTACTTTGCAGTTATAGCGTGCAAGCGAGGTAATCTTGGTATGAACAATAAAACTATTAATAAACATTATGTCTATGGTAAGTATATGGATAAAAATCTGCCTGATAAGACAGTCTTAGATGTTTCAGATAAATTTAAAAGCATTCTAGGATTCAAAATAGAAAATATTACTTTTAAAAGAAATGATTTTAAAATAGAATCAAGAGGATATCGCAATCCTTCTGTTTCATTACACCTCGAAAAAGAGAGGAAGGTAGAGTTAAGACTAAAATATAATCCCGAGTAACGATTTATTTATACAAATGTGTTAGTGAAATGCATGCTGCGGCTGTTGCTGCAGCATGCATTGTTCTATCATTAGGCAAACAAAAATATAACTATTAAAATACACAGTCCTTACAATTTAGTTTATGTGGGTTATACAGTTCTATACAACTGAGTGCTGATAAGAACTGAGAGCAGGTTGATCTCTCGGTTCAATTCCGAACCTTCATTTACCAGGAGCAGATAATCGTTAATAAGATTATCAGAATCCTTTAATAGGTGGGCACATTTAATTTGAGTATTATCACCAGAAGATTCCGCATCTAATAGCATTTTTTTGATATCAAGGAACTGAGAGTTTTCGTGCTTCTCGAGTGGAACTCTAATCTGATATGAGCAGTTTTCTTTGATGAATTCAGCACTAATAGATGATGCTGTTTCTGGAAAGAAATTAGCGTTTATTGCGAAATCGGTATTATCGGATAGCTTGTGCGGCGCACGGAGCTGCCTGCCCGCCACGGTCAGGCAGCCGGCGGCGAGCCTTGGTCTTGCTGTCAGCTCGCCGCCAGCAGACGGGAGCCCAGCTCCCGTCTGCGCCAGCGCCGCGTCCAAGCGGTGGTTCGAAACAATAGGCGCCATATTCGCATCAGAATCAGCGCTCGCCCCAGGCTCAGAGTTTATACAAGATCGATTACTGCCATCAGATGCTGCGTTCAAATCATAAGCGTTGCTAGCACCATAAGCGGTGCGCATATCAGACGTCACATTCGCATCATGAATTCCAGCCCCATTAAAGCCATCACACCCATTATCGCCTTCGCCGAGCACGGCGCCAAAATTGTTTCGACCGATTATATTGAACAGATGACAGAGCTGTAGGACATCCTCACGGTTATGCGTGAGGATTATCTTTTCTATTACAGAATCCTGATTAATAGCATATTCGGCAAACAGCTTGACGCTTTCTCGTCCAGATATTACATCTTTTCGATTTGAACTGATTCCAAAGTGCTGCTCAACATTCTTTTGACTTAACGAACCAATCTGTGATTTAAGGCCAGTATTCGATCTTATGAAATTATATAAATCAAATTCATACATATTTAAAACATAAGGGAGATTTTTCGTTGCAAGTCGCTGCTTCATGAATGGAATATCAAATGAGGCCCCATTATATGTGATTAAATAATCGACACTTTCATCTTTAAGAAAATTCATAGTAGCCATAATTACGCGGTCTTCTTCATATGGATTTTCAGCAAGAAATTGAGTTATGGTCACGCCTTTGCTATTAGGTATAAGACAAGCCGTCAGAATGATTTTATTTCCGCGCTGTGCGGAGAGGCCCGTTGTTTCAATATCAAATATGCATGGCTTTAGTCCGCCGTGATACAAATCGAATATTTGTCCTGAGTAAATATAAGTGTTATAAGATCTAGTAAATTTTTTCATGTCTTTATTTTTAGTTATGTCAAAAACTGACATATAAGTGCTTATTAAGAAATATAATAATATCTAATATCTAAATCTGTCATTAATTGAAATGATATCTGCTATGTTTTATTACTATAATTCATTAGCACAAAAAAGTAAAACAGACTACAGGGGAGTAGTCTGTTTTGTAAAAAGGGTATTGGGACTAGAGATTAAGAGATTGCCAGGGAGACAATCTCTATAAATGATTATAGTCGCTCTTTGTACATTTTGCAATACTTAATGTGATAATAATTATACTAGTAACATAATTAATATTTTTAGTGAATGATTATTCGATTGATTTATGTGATGAAAAGTGGATTTTACAGGAATAAATAAAAAAGGGGACAACTTTCGGCTTGCAAGTTTAGCTGAATCACACCTACAAAAGCTAGCATGTCTAACTTTTAGGGTTCAAACTAAAGCGTTAAGTAGTCCTCTTATCATAAGATGCATATAAATTATTTTTTATACATTGAACAAGAAGTGAATTACATCTCCGTCCTGTACGACATAGTCCTTACCTTCGGATCTAATTAGACCTTGCTCACGGGCTTTGCCGAGGCTGCCACCACATTCTATTAACCTGTCGTATGCAATGGTCTCAGCTCTTATAAAACCTTTCTCGAAGTCTGTATGTATCTTTCCAGCCGCCTGAGGAGCTTTTGTTCCTCTTGTAATTGTCCAAGCTCTAACCTCGGGCTCGCCTGCGGTCAGGTAAGATATTAAATTAAGCAGGGCATAGCTCGCTTTTATTAGCTTGTCTAGACCAGATTCCTCTATGCCTAGATCTTCAAGGAACATCTCCCTTTCATCATCTTCAAGAGCAGCCATTTCAGCTTCAATTTCCGCACAAATCTTTACGCAACCTGCTCCCTCAGTAGCTGCAAATTCAGAGACTTTAGCAACATACTCATTATCTTCACTTGCAACTTCATCCTCGGAAACGTTAGCGACATAGATTACTGGCTTATAGGTAAGCAGGTCCATAGATGAAATGATTTCTTTCTCTTCGTCCTCGAGCTCCATAGCGCGAGCACACTTACCTGTTTCAAGCCACGCTTTAACTCTTTCGAGCAGTGCGACCTGCTTGCCGAGAGTTTTATCGGCCTTCATGTTTTTGTTAAGTTTTACGATGGCTCTTTCCAAGACCTCTAAATCGGCAAATATGAGCTCGGTATTAATCGTATCTATGTCATCTAGTGGATCGATGTGACCATTTACGTGGACTATATTGTCATTCTCAAAGCATCTTACAACATGAACGATAGCGGAAACCTCGCGGATATGACCGAGGAATTTATTTCCAAGACCCTCACCCTTTGAAGCACCCTTAACGAGCCCAGCTATATCACAAAATTCTATAGTCGTGTAAATGGTCTTTTTTGCCTTGTAGATATCCGTCAGCACCTCCAGTCTTTTATCTGGAACAGTTACGACCCCCACATTTGGCTCAATTGTGCAGAAAGGGTAGTTGGCAGCTTCTGCTCCAGCCTTAGTGATTGCGTTAAATAATGTGCTTTTTCCTACGTTAGGTAGACCAACAATGCCTAGTTTCATTTTTTTACCTCTTATAAATTATTCTTAATATTATAATCGTTTCTTTTCCAAAGATATACATATAATGCGATTGAAACGATAAAGATAACTATGCTTATAACTTGAGCTTGTCTCAAGAAACCAATCATCAAGCTGTCTGTTCTTAATCCTTCTACCAGGAACCTCTCTGGCGCATACAGAAGTCCATATAGACATGCAACCTGACCAGGGAATTTTCTATGATTAAAAATAGATGAGAGGATAATAAAAATAATAAAACACCATATCGATTCATAGAGAAAAGTAGGGTGTACCGATTTCCCGTCTATTATTATTGCCCATGGAAGGGATGTTTCAGTGCCGTACGCTTCATTGTTGAAAAAGTTTCCCCAGCGGCCTATCGCTTGTGCTAAAGCAACGGAAGGGAGGATTAGATCAGCAACGTTTATAAAGCTGATCTTCTTATACTTACAAATAGCGTATGCTGCAATAAAACCGAAGATTAAACCACCGTGTATTGCCAGACCTCCGCCGCGAATATCAAAAATTTCAGAAGGTGAATCGCTATAGTAACTCCAGTTGAATATAACATAGTAAATTCTTGCCCCAAGTATTCCAAGTGGGAGAATTCCTAATGCTATGTCTAATACATCTTCAGAAGCTAATCCGTATATTGGTGCGCGCTTGTAACTTATATATAGCGCAAGAAGTGCGCCCGAGGCAATTAGTATGCCGTACCATCTAATGTCGAAGCCTGCTATTGAAATTGCAATTGGACCTGGTGATGTCACAGAAACCTCCAATACAAAGTTGATTCTTAAAAAATATACTAGGATAGTATATCATAAATGAGCTAAATTAACGAGATTATCACAGAAAATGAAGATGAAGTATTGACAAGAATAATGACGTTTGGTAATATAATTTGGCGACACATTAGTGCGTATATGGCGGCGTAGCTTAGCTGGCTAGAGCGTCCGGTTCATACCCGGAAGGTCGATGGTTCGAGTCCATCCGCCGCTACCATTTGGACGCTTAGCTCAGCTGGGAGAGCATCTGCCTTACAAGCAGGGGGTCATAGGTTCGAGCCCTATAGCGTCCACCATTTTTTGGCCGGGTAGTTCAGTTGGTTAGAATGCCAGCCTGTCACGCTGGAGGTCGACGGTTCGAGCCCGTTCCCGGTCGCCAATTTTTAAAATCGATATGGTGGGTATCGTCAAGCGGTTAAGACCCAGGGTTGTGGCTCCTGTATGCGTGGGTTCGAATCCCACTACCCACCCCATTAACTTCTACATTTTAATATTGGGGTATCGCCAAGCGGTAAGGCAACGGACTCTGACTCCGTCATTCACAGGTTCGAATCCTGTTACCCCAGCCAATAATGGCGACATGGCCAAGTGGTAAGGCAGAGGTCTGCAAAACCTTTATCCCCAGTTCGAATCTGGGTGTCGCCTCCATAACTGAAACAGCTGAACGATTAGTTTAGCTGTTTTATTTTGTTTTGACATGAACACCTTGTTGTGATTTAATTAATAGGTATAGATTTTACAAAATGCAATTAAATAAATAATTAAGTAAGGAATTGTAGACTTGAGAAACAAAAATGTAGTGCAAAACCTCGCTGATAAGAAAGTTGGTACTGGTAAGCGAGCTAAGATAATCATTGCGATTATTGCATTGATTTTTATATGTGTGGGTGCATTTGGAGGCTACAGATACAGCAATGCGACAACATTCCCTAAGGGAGTAAAAATCGATGGTGTAGATGTATCTGGTCTTAAGACTGAAGATGCGGTAAAGAAGATTACAGATGCAAATAACTCATTTACAATAGAAGAAGATGGACAAGAGCCTAAGAAGATAAACACATCCTTTACCTATGATATTAAATCATCAGTTCGTGCCAAGATAGGGATATCATCGGTAGATCCAAGAGTGTTGATAGGTAAGGGTGTTAGCTATAATATTTCGCTTAAAAACGCAGGCGGAATCAAGGAATCTGCCAAGACTATAGGCGATGCGGTTCCTGATGCTCAAGGTGTTAAATACACTGAAGATGCATATATTGATTACAATAACATGAAGATTGTTCCTGAGGTCCAAGGTGACAGTGTTGATTTCACTAAGGTGGCAAAGGACATTGCTGAAAAAAAAGCTTCTGATTATAAATTTAATAAGTATAAGATTGATCGTAAGAAGCTTATATCAGAGCCTAAGGTTACTGCAGAATCGCTTAAGGATGAGTTTGAATTTGCTAAGAAGTATATTTCAAAGCCGCTTTATCTAAATACTGTTACCGGAACACCTTATGAAGTGGATCAGAACTCGCTTGCAAAGGTTATCCTTTATACAAAGGAAGGACCTAAGTACAGTAAGAAGGGCGCAAAGGAAGTTGCAAAGGGAATAGCAGAAAAGTATTCGGGAAATACTTTAACTGTAAAGACTCTTGCCGGTGATAAGACGCTATATAATAGTGCACTTAAGCTCAGTGTAGATGTTGATAAAACTGCTGATTCCATTCTTGATTCTGCCAAAAATGGGAAAACTGGAACAATTGTGACAGATAGAGCAGCCTCTAGTGGAGATGGTTCTCATCTTGAGATTAATCTTGCTGCTCAAAATGTAAAATACATAAAGAATGGTAATGTGGTATTCACATCATCAGTTGTTTCTGGAGGTCCAGGACATAGGACGAGAACAGGAATATTTAAGATAAACGGCAAGATGCGTAATGTCACGCTTAAAGGTCGTAACGATGACGGTTCAGACTATGAATCACCTGTAAGCTACTGGATGCCTTTCGATGGTGGAAATGGCCTTCATGATGCAACCTGGAGAGGTGCATTTGGTGGAGGTATTTATGTATCTAATGGTTCTCATGGCTGTGTTAATATGCCACCATCAATGGCTGCGCAGTTATTTGGGATTATTCCTGCAGGGACAATAGTATATGTGTATAATTAGCAATATGAGCAGATAGCTCGATATTTAAGAGTTTAAAAAATAAATATTTAAAAAGCGCTAGTATCAATTAAAAAATGATTGCTAGCGCTTTTCTAATGCAGATTTAAAACTTTATATTACTTATGTTCGAGAGCCTTCTTAACTCTATGCTTTCTGAGCGGTGAGTATAGAAGCCCGAGGCTGACATTATAAGCTATAAAAGCATAGACTGAATAAAATGCATGAGCGTGCTTGGATTTTAGTGTTTCGCCACGAACGATACCACCACAGCTTATCGAGTTATCTTTGCTTTCGGAAGCCTTGTGAACGGCTGAAATTAAATCATCGCAGCAGCATATATCATCTGAAAACAGAGTATAACCCATGCCAACATACTCGTAATCATGTGAATCGGATCCACCAAATGTAGGTTTATGGAAATCTTTAGCCAGAATCTGAGAAAAGTCATTTGCAGTTTCAGTTTCGCAAGCGTTAAACCCTTCGATGAAATCAAATTCCTTAACAAGAGCCCTGTTTCGCTTGAGCGTTTTAAAAAGCATCGCACTTGAGCTTCTGGTGCCAAACGGATGAGCAGGCCCGACTATGCCTCCGACCTGGTGTACAAGATTAATAAGCTTTTCAACCTTCATTCCACGCATCGTGAGTGCTTTTAAGTGAACGCCATCTGGCAAAATTACGATAAAGTGTCCAGCATCTCTCGTATCGTATTCGACACCTCTTATTACTCTAAATTTAATGTCTGGATTTTCTGATTTCCAGCGATTATATCCTCGGTAAGAATCATGATCAGTTACAAGCATCCCGTCATACCCTTTTGCAGAAAGCATTTTAACATATTCAGAGATTCTGACTTTGGCATCAATTGAGCCATACCTTGTATGGCAGTGCATATCAAATTTTAACAAAATAAACTTCCCCTAAAATTAAATTGTTCTAATTATATAACCTTATTATGTCAAAAATATGTAGAAATCAAAGCAAATACAAGTATATTGCATTGTTGTAGATCGCTGAATATATATTATTTATATTATTCAAATGATGCTTTGATCAGATTAGCGTCTTCGTCGATTGAATCGAGGTATATAACGGGAAGGTAAGACGCGATTTTTTTCTTGACAGGTTCTCTTGAGGCAATTGCCACACCAGCACCAACTACGTCTATATCGAACTCGGATAGGATTTCTGATACACCCTTCAGGCTTCCTCCACCGCGCATAAAATCATCTATGATTATAGCGCGCTTGTTTTGGGAAACCGCTCTTTTTGAGATAGACATTTTTTGTATTCTATCGTATGAGCCGGAGAAGTAGTTGATGCTTACGGTAGAACCCTCTGAATATTTTGCCTCGCGTCTAACAACTACCAAAGGCAAATTCATCATAAAAGCTACATCGGCGGCTAATGATATTCCTTTAGTCTCAACCGTTACGACATAATCAGCATTTAAATTTGCAAATTTGCCCGCAAAATAAGTGCCCATGCTGCGAGTTAACTGTCCGTCGAACATGATGTCTGAGGTGTATAAAAAGCTTCCTCCGAGAATCCTTGCCGGATCGGATAATTTATTTACAAGAGTCGTTTGTAGCTGTTTCAATCTATCATCTGATAACGCTGGTACATATCTTAATCCGCCGTTTGCTCCTTGGATTGTCTCAATCCTACCGATGCCCTCTGAGGCTATAATCTCTCCGGCAGTCGTAATATCTTCGCTGAGGCTAGATTTTGCAATATCGAATTTAGAGCAGAATTGATTATAAGAATACTGCTTACTTGGGTGAGAAAGAAGCTCGGTAATTAAGCTTCCAACACGCTTATTTTTCTTCATAGCAAATTCCTCCAATACCATTCATTTTACTGTTATTAGACCAAAAGTCAATTCGTGTTCTTATCGTGTTTAATGTCTTTTATTCGTTGAAATCATAAGGGATATGCCGTATAATTATTCGAGGTATTAATTAGCTTGGAGGTAAATAAAGTGGCTGACATTTCAAAGTTCAAGAGAATTCATTGCCTGGGTATTGGCGGTGTAGGTCTATCAGCTGTTGCAGAGATATTACAGGATAATGGTCATGTAGTTAGCGGAACAGATATAAATAGATCTGATATTACTGATCACCTAAATAGGATTGGCATTAAAGTGTTTTATGAGCACAAAGCGGAGAATGTAGATGATGTTGATGCTATAGTTTATTCAAATGCAGTATCTGATACAAACCCTGAGATTGTTCGTGCAAAGGAAAGACGAATTCCGATATATTCCCGTGCAGAAGTCTTGGGAATGATTATGAGCAACTATAAGCACAGTATTGCCGTATGTGGTACACATGGAAAAACTACCGTTACATCCATGACTTCGCTCATACTTCGTGATGCAAAGTATGAACCAACAATTCTTGTCGGCGGAAATGTTGAGGAGATTAAAGGCAATGTAGAAATTGGTGGCAACAACTATTTTGTTACTGAAGCTTGTGAATACATGGATAGCTTTTTGCATCTTAATCCAACGATAGGGGTGCTTCTCAATATAGATTCAGATCACCTAGACTATTTTAAGGATATGGACCATATTGTTAAATCATTTAAGGAGTTCGTTTCTAATATTCCTAAGAAAGGCATTATTATAGCATTTGGTGAGAATCCTTTTGTAAAAGAAGCTCTAAGAGGACTTACTAATGTAATAACGTATGGATACACCGACAGCAACGACTTTTATGCTGAAAATATTTCGTTTGATGATAGAGGATTTCCAGAATATGATATTTGTCATGAAGGCAAGACTCTCTGCCATCTACATTTAGGCGTACCAGGTGAACACAACGTCCTAAACTCGATGGCTGCGTATGTTACAGCTAGATATCTCGGTGTAGACGATGATGTAATCGCTGGAACACTTAAGAAATTCAAGGGAACTCACAGACGCTTTGATTTTACTGGTGTTACCAAGAAAGGTGTTAAGATTGTTGATGACTACGCTCATCATCCGACAGAAATAAAGGCAACTCTCTCAGCTGCTAGCAAGGTTAAGCATAATAAGCTGAGAGTTGTGTTTCAGCCACATACATATACTAGAACAAAGGCACTTTTTGAAGATTTTGTAGATTCGTTTGACCATGTTGACTCACTTATCATAACGGATATCTATGCAGCTAGAGAGAAGGATGTCTACGGTGTTTCATCATACCAGTTAGTGAATGCAATTAAGGCAAAGTATCCTGATAGGGAAGTTTATTATGTTCAAGATTTTGAGGACATAGTTAAGTATCTTTCTGCTAATGCAGAGAAGGATGATATTGTGATGACGATGGGTGCCGGCGATGTCTATAAGATTGGACAGATGATGCTTGAAGTATAGTGGAGGGATTACATGACTATTGAGGAATATAGGAATTGCGAAAGCGCCAGGCTTGAAGCAAATAAACGTAGGATGGAAGATGACGGAGTTAACTTCGTAGATATCTACTCTGCGTACATAGATGAAGATGTTGTAATTGAAAAAGGTGCTACAATTGCTCAGAATGTCACAATTTCAGGCAAATCTATAATTAGAGCAGGTGCTTACATAGGACAATCTTCAGTTCTTAAAGATGCTGAAGTAGGTAGCGGTTCCACTGTTGAAGCATCATATATATACGAGAGTAAGGTCGGAGCGAAGACTAGCGTTGGACCATTCGCTTATATCAGGCCGGGCAGTATTATCGGTGACGAATGCAAGGTCGGTGACTTTGTTGAAGTTAAGAACTCTACTATTGGAGATGGAAGTAAGTCCTCGCATCTAACGTATATAGGTGATGCAGATATAGGTAAAAATGTAAATCTCGGATGCGGAGTAGTATTCGTAAATTACGATGGTACTAAAAAGTATCGTTCCAAGATTGCTGATGATGCATTTATCGGATGCAATTCAAACCTTGTTTCTCCGGTTGAAGTGGGTGAAGGTGCGTACGTAGCGGCAGCGACTACAGTCACGGAAAATGTTCCGGAAGACGCCCTTTGCATAGGAAGATCGCGAATGACCACAAAGGAAAATTGGGTACGTAATCGTAAAATTTTAAAGAAAGATAATAAATAAAAAAAGATTATATTTTTAAGTTCACGTATTGGAGGTAAATAATGAACAAGGTCTTTTCCGATCTAAAGCTTTTTACATGCAACGCACATCCCGAGCTCGCAAATGAGATTGCTGAATTAATGGGAATTAAAGTTGGAAAATCAACTGTTAATAAATTCAGTGATGGTGAAATTCAGGTAAGTATTTGGGAGTCTGTAAGAGATTGTGATGTATATGTTGTACAGCCGACTTGTGCACCTGTTAATGACCATTTGATGGAGCTGCTTATCATGATTGATGCCCTCAAGAGAGCATCAGCAGGAAGGATCAACGCAGTAATTCCTTACTATGGATATGCGAGACAGGATAGAAAAGCGAAGGCAAGAGATCCAATTACAGCTAAGCTTGTGGCTAACTTAATTCAGGCTGCCGGAGCAGATAGAGTTATCTCAATGGACCTTCACGCTAATCAGATTCAGGGTTACTTTGATATTCCGGTAGATCACCTTCTTGGATTACCGATACTTACAAAGTACTTCAAAGAAAAGAATCTGGATAATGTTGTCGTTGTATCACCTGATCACGGAAGTGTTACAAGAGCAAGGAACATGGCTGAAAGGCTCGATGCACCAATTGCAATTGTAGATAAGAGACGTCCAGAGCCAAATAAGAGTGAGATTATGAATATAATCGGAGATATTGATGGCAAGAATTGTATTCTGTTAGACGATATGATTGACACCGCAGGTACTATTTGCAATGCAGCAAGTGCACTAATTGAACTAGGTGCAAAAAATGTATATGCCTGCGCAACACACGGAGTTTTGTCAGGACCAGCAAAAGAGCGTCTTGAGAAGAGTCCTATACAGGAACTAGTTCTTTTAAATACGCTTCCAATCGATGATGAGAAGAAATTAGACAAGATGACATTTATATCTGTTGGACCAATCTTCTCGGAAGTTATTACGAGGGTTTACCAGGGTGGGTCCGTAAGCACTTTATTTGATTAATTGATATAACACTGTGATTTATGGCAACGGAGGGAACTCCGTTGCCAATCTGTCTATTGGAGTAAAAGAGTATGTACATTATTGTAGGACTAGGGAATCCTGGGGATAAATACGCACAGACAAGGCATAATATGGGGTTTAGAGCAATTGATAAGCTTGCCGATGATCTAAATGTTGATATCACCAAAGCTAAATTTAAGTCACTTATTGGAGAATGCAGAATTGGCACACAGAAAGTGCTTCTTGTTAAGCCACAGACTTATATGAATCTTAGCGGGGATGCTTTGAGAGAGGTAGCAAACTTTTACAAGGTGCCTTCAGAAAACATAATAATTATATATGATGATATTGATATTCCTCTTGGAGCTATTAGAATTCGTAAATTTGGTGGTCCAGGTACACATAATGGTATGAGATCAATTGTTAGCCAGCTTGGAACGACAGAATTCCCAAGAATTCGAACTGGCGTTGGTAGTGGTGACGGTTCACTTGTTGATCATGTAATTGGAAAAGTTTCAAAGGATGAGAATGCAATTCTCGATGAAACAGCTACAAAAGCAGCTAAGGCGGCAAGGGATATTATCGAGGTTGGTATCGATAAAGCCATGAATCTCAACAATACTACAAAGAAAAAGGACTAGATATGAAAATTAATATCACCGGAGTTAGCGGAAGTAGGGTTGCCTACTATGCAGCCAAGGAGATTGTTAAGAAGAAAAAGACAATGATTATCGTTTCCAGAGCGGATGTTGCGACAAGGCTCAAGGACGATATTTCTTTTTTTGTACAAGACAGAGAAATCTTTATAATGCCTGAAGAAGATGAGCTTCAGATAGTTTATGAGGCGAAAGACAGCAATGCAACTGTACAGAGCTTAAAAGCTCTAGATGCGTTATGTTCAGATGAAGAAGCTATTGTAATTGCTCCGATTTCAGCAGCTTTAAAATCTCTTCAGCCAGCAAAAAGGTTTATAGACTCAGTTATAAACCTTAAATTAGGTATGAGGATTGATCCGAAAAAATTGAAGAGTGAGCTAGTGTCAATTGGATATACGTCATCTCCAATAGTTGAAGCAGAAGGTGAGTTTAGCACTCGTGGAGGGATAATAGATATATTTTCACCTAACCACGCAGATCCAATAAGGGTTGAGTTTTTTGACGATGAAATAGATTCGATTAGATTCTTTGACTTCGAATCACAGATGTCACTTGAAAATATTGATTCTATCCGAATATGTCCAGCTGCAGAGTTTGTGCCTACTGAACGAGAACGCCTTGATGTGCTCCCCTTGATAATTGATGAATATGATAGGCGTCTTGATGAACTGACTGCTCAAAGTGGTGATAAAAAACTAGCTGATGGCAGAATAGAGAGAATCGAAGATCTTAAGAGCCGCATTACAGAGATGTTCACGGAATGTACCAATGTACAAATATTTGCCAACTATCTAAAGTACTTCAATATAAAGTCCGAAAGGCTATGGGATTATCTGGGATTATCAGACAGTTCGAACCTAATGATATATGATCCAAATAGAATAGAAACTGAGATTCCGGAGCACGAGGAAAAAAATGATCTTAAGAAATTGTATGATAGTGATCTTATTGTTTTCACACCATTTCCAGAACCGATAAAGGAGATTGATGAATTTAATAGAGTCATAAATGTAACTAGCAGACAGATTGCGAGCTTTAACGGGCAGATGGAACTCTTTGGAAGAGAGATGAGAAGACTATCCAAAGAAGGATATGAAGTCCATATAGTTTCTAATGAACGCACGAGACACGAACGCATTCGTGAGTATTTAGAAGATGCCAAGATTTTCGGACATTTTAGATATGATCTAGGACTTCTCGGATCAGGAATGATGCTCGATGACGAAAAGCTTTGCTATATAACGGATGCAGATATTTTTCCCAATATAAGAAAAAGTAAAAAAAGAAAGTTGCGTCGTAAGACGAAGAAACAAGATTTTTTAGATCTTCACGCTGGTGACTATGTTGTTCATGAGGAACATGGGATAGGGCGATTTGAAGGGATTAAAACTCTTGAAGCCGATGGAGAAATAAAGGACTATTTAAAAATCCATTATTCAGGTACTGATGTTCTATATATCCCAACTGAACAAATGGATATTGTACAGCGATATATTGGAAGTGAAGGAAAAGCACCCAAGCTGTCCAGGTTGTCTGGTGGAGATTGGCGCAATACTAAGGCTAGAGCACGTAAGGCAATTGAGGAAATTGCTGAGGATCTTGTTAAATTATATGCTGAGCGTGAACTTCGTGGGGGCTACGCATTTCAGCACGATACTGTATGGCAGCATGAATTTGAGGAGAGATTTCCATATCAGGAAACTGATGATCAGCTACAAGCTACAGAAGAGATAAAAGCAGATATGGAAAAACCGCTACCTATGGATAGACTTCTGTGCGGAGATGTTGGTTACGGTAAGACAGAAGTGGCTGCTAGGGCAATTTTTAAGTGCCTCTCTGAGGGAAAGCAAGCGGTATTTCTTGCTCCTACAACACTTTTGGCCAATCAGCACTTCAATACACTAAAAGAACGTTTTGAAGATTATCCATTCAATATAGAAATGATGTCTAGGTTCGTAAATGAATCACACCAAAAGAAAGTGATTCAAGGATTATGTAAAGGTACTGTAGATTTAGTTATTGGAACTCATAGACTGCTGTCGGAGGATATAACATATAAGGATTTGGGACTATTAGTTATAGATGAAGAACAGCGCTTTGGCGTAAAGCACAAGGAAAAGCTCAAAATGGCAAGACAGACAGTTGATGTTTTGACGCTTTCCGCAACTCCAATTCCTAGAACTTTGAACATGTCGTTAACAGGAATTAAAAATATAAGTACAATTGAGGAACCTCCTCAAGATAGATATCCCGTACAGACATTTGTATCTGCTGAAGACGATGAGCTTATAAGAAACGTAATCAGGCGTGAACTTGATAGAGGTGGACAGGTATATGTCATATATAACCGCGTAAATGGAATTAATGATGTTGCAAAACGTATAAATTCATTAGTACCGAATGCAACAGTTGCGATTGGCCATGGGCGTATGAACGAAACAACACTAGAAAATGTCATGCTAGACTTTGTAGAAGGTGAAATAGATATATTTGTGGCAACAACGATTATTGAAAATGGAATTGATATTCCAAACGCTAATACCATAATTATACTAAACGCAGACAAACTCGGGCTTTCGCAGCTGTATCAACTTAAAGGTAGGGTAGGAAGATCAAGTAGACTTGCCTATGCGTACTTGCTGTATAAACCAGAAAGAGTTTTGACAGAAGTCGCTACAAAAAGACTTGCGGCAATAAGAGAGTTTACCGAGTTTGGCGCGGGTTTTAAACTTGCGATGCGTGACCTAGAGCTCAGAGGAGCAGGGAATGTCTTGGGAGAGGCTCAACACGGTAACATAGCTGGAATTGGTTATGAACTATACGTTAAGGAAATTGATAAGGCTGTTAGAAGATTAAAAGGAGAGAAAATAACCGAAGGACGAGAAGACATATCTATAGAAGTTGATATCCCTGCGCGTATTCCTGCTGAATATATAAAGGATGAAACGCTTAAATTGCAGGCATATAAGAAGATTGCTCAGATTGCGAATCATGAAGAGGCTGAGGAGCTTATAGCAGAACTGATTGATCGATACGGTGACCTACCTGATGTAACAGTGGATCTTATTAGGATTTCCGAGATTAAATGCTTTGCAGCTGAGCTAGGTGTAAGATCTATATCAGAACGTGGTGGGCGTTATGTAATTGAATTTAATGAAGAGAATAATGCAGATGCATTCACACTGATTGTAGCTAAACAAAAGTATGGAGACCAGCTGGTGATAAGTAGTGGTAACAATCCTTTCCTTAGCCTACAGAAAGGTAGAGAAAAACCAGCTGTGAGAATCTTAGATTTAATGATGACGATGGCGGAGGCTAGACTCCAAGGACTTGCACAGTCAGATTAGAGTACTGAATCAACCAATCTTAATCATGGACATATTTACGTGTTATGGTATAATCGGCGTTAGTGCTGAAATACACTTTTTGTTATAGGAGATATAAATGAGTAAAATTCAACACTCTGAACATGGTGCTAAATTCGTAAAAGGAGCGGCAATCCTGTCAATTACAGGGATAATTGCCAAAGTTTTTGGTGCGTTCTTCAGAATTCCACTTAACAATTGGATTGGCGCTGCAGGTATGTCATACTACGGTGTAGCTTATCCTATTTATTCGTTCTTTCTTATTATAGCAACTGCAGGACTACCGGTTGCTATTTCAAAGATGGTATCTGAAAGGGTAGCTATTGGCGATTATATAAATGCGCACAGGGTATATAAAGTGTCTCTTCACATCATGTTTGCTATAGGTGTGTTTGGATTTATTGTATGTTACTTTGGGGCTGATATAATCGCTGCTCATAGTAAGAATCCTGGTGGTGCAGCTTCGTTAAGAGCTATAGCACCAGCATTATTGACCGCCCCAATTGTTGCATCATTCAGGGGTTATTCTCAAGGACAGCAACAGATGATGCCTACTGGAGCATCGGAAGTTATTGAGCAGCTTATGAGAGTATTTGCGGGGCTTGGACTAGCTTATATGTTCCTTAGTTCAAGTAGAGATCTTACAAAAGCAGCCGCAGGTGCTACCTTTGGTGCCTCTGCTGGTTCAATAGCTGCGCTTATACTTCTACTTGTTGTCTACATTGTGGGCGGTAAGGAACGAAAACTCCATTTTCAGAAATCAATTCATAAGGATGAACCTACAAAATCTATATTCAGTCAGCTTCTTAAGATAGCAGTTCCAATTACTATTGGATCAGCTATTTTGCCGTTCATGATGATTGTAGATTTATGGTTGGTAATGAGAAGACTACAAGCAACAGGCTGGACTCATCATCAATCAAAGCAGCTATACGGATTAATAAGTGGATTTTGTGATCCACTGATAGGATTTCCGCAAGTGTTTACTATTGCTGTGGCAGTAAGCCTTGTTCCAGCTATTTCGTCAGCATTTGTAAGGGAAGACATGGTGGGACTTCATAAAAATATACAAACGGGAATCAAAACCAGCATGATAATCAGTTTCCCTTGCATGATTGGACTGATTGCTTTAGCTAGACCTATTCTTTTCTTGCTTTATCCAGGACAACCAGAGGATTCAGCTCTTGCAGTACCTACACTACAAGTTTTATCGCTTGGTATAGTGTGTTTATCGATACTACGTACGTTTTCTAGCGTTTTACAAGGGATAGGGAAACCTGCGATTCCTGTTGTTAACCTATCAATCGGTGTCATATGCAAATTTATAATCACATATATACTAGTGGGTATTCCGGCGTTTAACATAAATGGAGCAGCTGCAGGAAATGTTGCGGCATATGGAATAACGGCTATACTTAATTATCGTGCTATGCATAAACTCACCGGTACAAATATTAATATAGTCGGAACATTTGTTAAGCCAGCAGTCGCGGCTCTTGTTATGGGTGCAGGGGCTCATGGATCATACGTGCTAATATATAAGCTTTTGGGAAGTAATTCTCTTGCAACGCTAGCTGCGATGATAATCGCTGTATTCATATATGTTGCTGCAGTATTCGTTACAAAGTGTTTAGGCCCTGAGGAAATTCTAATGATGCCTAAAGGAGAGAAACTTTTGAGGCTAACGAACAAATTTCACTTGACGAATAATAGTAAATGATGCTTATTTTTATACTTTATAGGCTTTTTACAGACTTTAAGCAAGATAAAACAATCAATTCGTTGACTTTTCAATACTTCAACAGTATAATACGTGTAGTTAAGTTACCATAAGGAGGAAAATTATGAATAAGGCTGAATTAGTAAGCAAGGTTGCTGATAAGACTGGTTTTAAGAAGAAGGATGCAGAAGCAGCTTTGGATGCTGTACTTGGAACTATTGAAGAGTCCCTAGTTGCTGGAGACAGTGTTAGACTTATCGGTTTCGGTACATTTGAGACAAGATCAAGAAAGGCTAGAAAGGGTAGAAACCCTCAGAAGCCAGAGGCAGTTATTGATATCCCAGCTTCAAAGGCACCTGTTTTCAAGGCAGGAAAGTCGCTTAAGGATGCAGTAAATAAGTAATTGAATTATACTTAGGGAGATGGGTACGATGTGCCCATCTTTTTCTTTTGCTAAATTTAATTGGCGGACTATACGGAAAAATAGAAGTGCGTTTATAATTAAACTGAAGTTAATCTGTGTTCTTGCTGTGTCCTTGAGGAATTTTCATAACTGATAGAAAATGGGCAATCAAAGTTATATATACGATGCGTTTACATTATATTACTTAGGATAGGTATAGTTGTTACTACTAATGGGGTATAGGTTAAATTGAAAGGATAGAAATGGATAGAAATGGCTAGAATAGTGTTACTATGTTCACTCGTGCTTTTGGCTCTTCTTTACCTTGGAATCTGGTTTGGGGCATATAAGTACCTAAAGAACAAGAAAGTTGATGGCGTATCGCTTCTTGATAGCGCTGTAAACGAATCGAAAGATACGAGTAAGATTCCTCTGAATGAGCTAATAGTTTATTTTCTAATGATAGCAATAGCCGTTAGTGGTGCAATTAAGTTAATGCACGGGGCAGGTTCAGGGTTTTCAATTATGGCGAGATGGATTATTGGACCGCCTGCACTAGCACTTTTTAATGCTCGAAAAAGGACGGGCAGATCACTTATGGTTCTCGCGGCAACGGCACTGCTCTCGGTATTTCTTATGATAGCTTTTTCTATAATCGGCCTCCCGAGCAAAGCGCCGATTGTATCAATCGCTGGCATGGATATTAAGATGGCTCAGACGAAGGCTTCAGAGCTAATGGACGAA
This sequence comes from Mogibacterium diversum, assembly GCF_002998925.1. NCBI lineage: Bacteria > Bacillati > Bacillota > Clostridia > Peptostreptococcales > Anaerovoracaceae > Mogibacterium > Mogibacterium diversum. Next base: position 385,434 of record NZ_CP027228.1, read on the forward strand.
GGTTTCGATATATATGAGCGTGTGAGTGATGAAACTTGGAATGAGGATGATTATACAAATATTTCAGCTTCCCCGAGATATAGAAGATACTCACTTAACAGCAATATCTCTATACCGGCAGGATACAAGCGAGCTGAAGCGGGGATACTTTATTCGAAGTATTTAGTAGTAAAAAACAACACTGTAGTTGGAGCTATACATTTCTTCGGCGATATGAAAAAAGACACCTTGCTAAAGGATTGTAAAGTAGTTGCCATTATGATGGATGAGGATTGTATAAAAATGCTAGAAAACACGGCAACAAAGTCAAACTTAATGGGCTTGATCTGCTATCTACTTTAAAAGAAAAAGACTTTAAGGAAACTTTTGGCAGTCATTTGTGGTCAGTTCCGAATTATCCGACGGATGAGACAAGCCTCTACTATGGTATACAGTGGACTCCAAGGAGCGATCACTTGTTTTGGAATGAATATTATTCATATGTTAGATTCAATAAAAGCAATATGATGACAGATTTTCAAATTGTTGCAGAGATAGCTCGCAATTACGATGATAATTAGTAGGGTATCCTTCATGGTAAATTTTAAAAAATAGTAAAAGTAAAATAATGTAATAATAATTAATTGGAGGCAATATGAGGTTAGATAAATTTTTAAAGAATTCTAGGATAATAAAAAGGCGTACAGTTGCAAAGGAAGCTTGTGAGCAGGGAAGAGTGGAAGTGAACGGTAAAATTGCTAAACCTGGAGTTGAGCTCAAGGAAGGAGATGCAATTAAAATTACATTTGGAACAAGTGTACTAGAAGTGCGAGTGGAAAAGCTTTTAGATAACGTTAAGAAGGTTGATGCAGAATCAATGTATACAGTTATTTAAATATGTTAACGAAAAACTGTCATATTCATTCTTTGATAAATGCATCGCATTTTGATAGATGCCTAATTAAAAATGTTGATTAGAGGCATGTTTGTTAATTGCTCAATGGTAATATATTTGAGAACGATAAATGCGTTGAGAAACAGTCCTGAATTCTTATAAAAAATCGAAAAAGATAATAAGAAAATATAAGCTAAAAAAGCGCAATTATCTTAAAATAGCATAAGTTGTGGCATCGCTACGAACAAATTCAATATATTGATTTTGAGGTCGAAAAAAGTCGATTTACTTTTAGTGTCTGTAAGGTTAATATTAAGCCACCAGCCACCCCTGGTTGTAAATGTGTGTTATTTCATATCGTAAGAAGGAGCAAATTATGTATAAAGAGAACACAGACACAATATCAATTATCACTGGGTCGACATGCGCGCAAGTTGCTATTGATGACATCGAATTTATAGATAGGGAAGGAAAGTCTCTTCTAATTTATACGTCATCATACATATACAAAACTTTCGCCAAAATTGATGATATCGCTTATCCATTGATAGGCAGGTCGTTTTTCAGACCTCTTGTTGGCCTAATTATTAACTTCGATAAAGTAAGAAAAATTGACAAATACGAAATCGAATTTGAATCTGGAAGGAAGATAGGTATAGGAAGAAACAATCACTCTAAGATTAGAAGGGCGTATAAGAAATATCTATTTAGATATCCGCCATATGTAACTGTGGATTGGGAGAGCAAGCCACACGCGACAATTAACTCACTTTGGGAAGATGAAGTAAAATACAAAGGGAAAAATCATTAAGTGAGTTAAATGCATTAAAAGTCTGCACTATTTTAGTGTGATTTAAAGAAGGAAAAATAAAATAGTGTAAATAAATATATAGTATCTATGTAATTGTAAAAAGTGTGAATGAAAGATTGAATGATAAGAATGTCGAGCTATAAATGATATAAAACAGTTTTTATTGATACACTTAAAGAAAAAGGGCTAGTAATATAAGAAAAGTGTAAAAAAATAAATAATATAATTACAAAATTGATACTACTTATTAAATGGAAATCTTATTATAAAAGGAAAAGGTTGCTAACCAGGGGTTGACAGGCGATAGTGCAGACTTTATAATGAAAAGAACTTGTTTTCTAAATAGATTACGAGTGAGCGAGCCAGGGCGTGGCAAGCAAGAAATCTTAAAAAAGATGAAAAAAGTGCTTGACGAGTCCAAAATGGTGCGCTATAATGATTAAGCTGTCGCGAGAGAGCGGGCAACAAAAATCGCTCAAACGCAGTCAGCAGAACCATGACAACTTCATAGTGTAGAAACTGGTCAAGAGATCGACACGGTGAAAACCGGAGATTAGATCTCAAGATCGTATAAGAGACAAACGATGTACAATATGTCGTATGTCCCTGTACAATTCAAACACAAACAACAATGATTCGGAAATAACGAGTCGAGACGCGATAAGCGTCATCCATTAACAGGATTTGGACGAATCGAAAGATTCTTCAGATAACATTTATTAAGAGTTTGATCCTGGCTCAGGATGAACGCTGGCGGCGTGCCTAATACATGCAAGTCGAGCGAGATGTTAGCGCATGAACCTTCGGGGGATTATGCTAACGGACAGCGGCGGACGGGTGAGTAACGCGTAGGCAACCTGCCCCTGACAGAGGGATAGCCATTGGAAACGATGATTAAAACCTCATGACACCGTAGAAGCACATGCTTCATCGGTCAAAGATTTATCGGTCAGGGATGGGCCTGCGTCTGATTAACTAGTTGGTGAGGTAACGGCTCACCAAGGTGACGATCAGTAGCCGACCTGAGAGGGTGATCGGCCACATTGGAACTGAGACACGGTCCAAACTTCTACGGAAGGCAGCAGTAGGGAATCTTGCACAATGGGCGAAAGCCTGATGCAGCAACGCCGCGTGAAGGATGAAGGCCTTCGGGTTGTAAACTTCTGTTCTAAGGGAAGAAACAAATGACGGTACCTTAGGAGCAAGCCCCGGCTAACTACGTGCCAGCAGCCGCGGTAATACGTAGGGGGCAAGCGTTATCCGGAATTATTGGGCGTAAAGAGTGCGTAGGTGGTTACCTAAGCGCAAGGTTTAATTTAGAGGCTCAACCTCTACTTGCCTTGCGAACTGGGCTACTTGAGTGCAGGAGGGGAAAGCGGAATTCCTAGTGTAGCGGTGAAATGCGTAGATATTAGGAGGAACACCAGCGGCGAAGGCGGCTTTCTGGACTGTAACTGACACTGAGGCACGAAAGCGTGGGTAGCAAACAGGATTAGATACCCTGGTAGTCCACGCCGTAAACGATGAGCACTAGGTGTTGGGCCCGTTAGGGCTCAGTGCCGCAGTTAACGCAATAAGTGCTCCGCCTGGGGAGTACGCTCGCAAGAGTAAAACTCAAAGGAATTGACGGGGACCCGCACAAGCAGCGGAGCATGTGGTTTAATTCGAAGCAACGCGAAGAACCTTACCAGGGCTTGACATCCTGCTGACAGGACCTTAACCGGTCCCTTCTTCGGACAGCAGAGACAGGTGGTGCATGGTTGTCGTCAGCTCGTGTCGTGAGATGTTGGGTTAAGTCCCGCAACGAGCGCAACCCTTGTCGCTAGTTACTAACATTCAGTTGAGGACTCTAGCGAGACTGCCGAGGTCAACTCGGAGGAAGGTGGGGATGACGTCAAATCATCATGCCCCTTATGTTCTGGGCTACACACGTGCTACAATGGTCGGTACAATGAGAGGCAATACTGTGAAGTGGAGCAAATCACCAAAACCGATCCCAGTTCGGATTGTAGGCTGCAACTCGCCTACATGAAGTTGGAGTTGCTAGTAATCGCAGATCAGAATGCTGCGGTGAATGCGTTCCCGGGTCTTGTACACACCGCCCGTCACACCATGGAAGTTGGGGGTGCCCAAAGTCGGTTAATTAATCTATCGCCTAAGGCAAAACCAATGACTGGGGTGAAGTCGTAACAAGGTAGCCGTTCGAGAACGAGCGGCTGGATCACCTCCTTTCTAAGGAGACCTAGTCTCTACACTATGATAGTTTATGGGCTTGTAGCTCAGGTGGTTAGAGCGCACGCCTGATAAGCGTGAGGTCGGAGGTTCGAGTCCTCCCAAGCCCACCATTACATATATTTATTATATGTGAAGTAGTACCTTGAAAATTGAATAACACACCAAGTGTAAATGAAGACAAATAGACAACGAATCGAGATACAAGCCGAATCTTCTAGAAGGAGATTCAAATTGGGTAACGATTTCAAACAGACTATTTGTTGAGAGAAACCAGAATTCACTGAGAGAATTACAATAGTGAATAAGACCTAGTTAACGCTAACTAGGCGAGAGAACATCTCGAAAGAGATGAATGGTCAAGTACAAAGAGCATCGGGTGGATGCCTTGGCACTGGGAGCCGATGAAGGACGTGATAAGCTGCGATAAGCTGCGGTAAGGAGCACATATCCGATATACCCGCAGATTTCCGAATGGGGGAACCCACATACGGTAATGCGTATGTATCATTAAGTGAATACATAGCTTAATGAAGGGAACGGGGTGAACTGAAACATCTAAGTAGCCCTAGGAAGAGAAAGAAAAATCGATTTCCTGAGTAGCGGCGAGCGAAAGGGAAAGAGGCCAAACCAAATTGTTTACAGTTTGGGGTTGTGGACCACCGACATTGACGAAGTTATGCGAGCCGAATAGGGTTGGAAAGCTCAAGCAGAGAAGGTAATACTCCTGTAGGCGAAGCAGAAAGCGCATAGGTGGCACCAGAGTAGGACCGGACACGTGTAACCCGGTCTGAAGCAGGAGGGACCACCCTCCAAGCCTAAATACTACCCAGTGACCGATAGCGAATAGTACCGTGAGGGAAAGGTGAAAAGAACCCCGGGAGGGGAGTGAAATAGAATCTGAAACCTGATGCTTACAAGCATAGGGAGCGCAAGTGACCTAGTACTTTTTGTAGAACGGGCCAACGAGTTATGGTATGTAGCGAGGTTAAGTTGCTGGAGCAACGGAGCCGTAGAGAAATCGAGTCTGAATAGGGCGAGAGTTACATGCTGTAGACCCGAAACCGGGTGACCTATCCATGAGCAGGTTGAAGTAACCGTAAAAGGTTATGGAGGACCGAACCTATATCTGTTGAAAAAGGTTAGGATGACTTGTGGATAGCGGTGAAATTCCAATCGAACTCGGATATAGCTGGTTCTCCTCGAAATAGCTTTAGGGCTAGCCTCAAGGTAAAGATACACGGGGGTAGAGCACTGACTGTTCGCGGGGCCTTCACCGGTTACCAACAACTATCAAACTCCGAATACCGTGCTATCATACTTGGGAGTCAGACTATGAGAGATAAGTTCCATGGTCGAAAGGGAAACAGCCCAGATCAACAGCTAAGGTCCCAAAGAGTAAGTTAAGTGGAAAAGGATGTGGGATTGCACAAACAGCTAGGATGTTGGCTTAGAAGCAGCCATACATTTAAAGAGTGCGTAATAGCTCACTAGTCGAGTGATCCTGCGCCGAAGATAAACGGGGCTCAAACTTACCACCGAAGCTTTGGAATTAGTATAACTAATTGGTAGAGGAGCATTCTATACAGGTAGAAGGAGGCGTGTAAGCAAATCTGGACGGTATAGAAGAGAGAATGTTGGCATGAGTAGCGTAAGGCGGGTGAGAATCCCGTCCGCCGAAAATCTAAGGTTTCCTGAGGAAGGTTCGTCCTCTCAGGGTAAGTCGGGACCTAAGCCGAGAGCGAACGCTGTAGGCGATGGACAACAGGTTGATATTCCTGTACCACCAAGGATTGTTTGAATGAAGTGGGGACACAGAAGGATAGATTGAGCACGCCGTTGGTTGAGCGTGTCCAAGCAGCAAGGCTTGAAAGTAGGCAAATCCGCTTTCTACAAGGCTGAGCTGTGATGGGGTGGTCGAATGACCGGTAGCAATCGATTTCACGCTGTCAAGAAAAGCCGCTAATGAGATCCAAGGTGCCCGTACCGCAAACCGACACAGGTAGATGAGGAGAGAATCCTAAGGTGAGCGAGCGAACTATTGTTAAGGAACTCGGCAAAATAACCCCGTAACTTCGGGAGAAGGGGTGCCTGCTTCGGCAGGCCGCAGTGAAGAGGTCCAGGCAACTGTTTACCAAAAACACAGGTCTCTGCTAAAGCGAAAGCTGATGTATAGGGGCTGACGCCTGCCCGGTGCTGGAAGGTTAAGGGGAAGTGTTAGGGCAACCGAAGCACAGAACTTAAGCCCCAGTAAACGGCGGCCGTAACTATAACGGTCCTAAGGTAGCGAAATTCCTTGTCGGGTAAGTTCCGACCCGCACGAAAGGCGTAATGATCTGGACACTGTCTCAACAATAGGCTCGGTGAAATTGTAGTACCGGTAAAGATGCCGGTTACCCGCAGCAGGACGGAAAGACCCCGTGGAGCTTCACTGTAGCTTGATATTGATTTTCGGCATTGCATGTACAGGATAGGTGGGAGACGTTGAGTTCAGCACGCCAGTGTTGGAGGAGTCACCGTTGGGATACCACCCTTGTAATGTTGGAAATCTAACCTAGTACCGTGATCCGGTACAGGGACAGTGTCAGGTGGGCAGTTTGACTGGGGCGGTCGCCTCCTAAAGAGTAACGGAGGCGCCCAAAGGTTCCCTCAGCGCGGACGGAAATCGCGCGAAGAGTGCAAAGGCAAAAGGGAGCTTGACTGCGAGACATACAGGTCGAGCAGGGACGAAAGTCGGGCTTAGTGATCCGGTGGTTCCGAGTGGAAGGGCCATCGCTCAACGGATAAAAGCTACCCCGGGGATAACAGGCTTATACCCCCCAAGAGTTCACATCGACGGGGGTGTTTGGCACCTCGATGTCGGCTCGTCTCATCCTGGGGCTGAAGTAGGTCCCAAGGGTTGGGCTGTTCGCCCATTAAAGAGGTACGCGAGCTGGGTTCAGAACGTCGTGAGACAGTTCGGTCCCTATCCGCTGTGGGCGTTGGAAATTTGAGAGGAGCTATCCTTAGTACGAGAGGACCGGGATGGACATACCTCTGGTGTACCGGTTGTTCTGCCAAGGGCATAGCCGGGTAGCTACGTATGGAAGGGATAAGCGCTGAAAGCATCTAAGTGCGAAGCCCACCTCAAGATAAGATTTCCTCCGAAAGGTAAGACCCGTGAGAGACTATCACGTTGATAGGTCAGAGGTGTAAGTACGGTAACGTATTCAGCTGACTGATACTAATAGGTCGAACACTTGACCAAATGGTTTTAAGCATGAGGTGGTTATTCAATTTTGAGGGTACAGCTCTCAAAAGCGTAGAAGATGATAAAGTACATCTTACTACAAAATATATGAGTAGATTGCGAAACGCGATTTACATAATCCGGTGACAATAGCAGAGAGGTTACACCTGTTCCCATCCCGAACACAGAAGTTAAGCTCTTTAGCGCTGAAGATACTTGGTGGGAAGCTGCCTGGGAAATTAGGACGTCGCCGGTTTTTTTATAAGGCCCCATGGTCAAGCGGTTAAGACATCGCCCTTTCACGGCGGTAACCCGGGTTCGATTCCCGGTGGGGTCACCACCAATTAAATATGCGCTTGTGGCGGAACTGGCAGACGCACCAGATTTAGGTTCTGGCGGGCGACCGTGGGGGTTCGAGTCCCTCCAAGCGCACCAAATTAGATCTATAGTTTTATCTATAGGTCTTTTTTTATTTATATATATTTACCTTTTATTATTTCTGATTATTATCAATTTAATATAATTTTAATCTATTTACATTATTTACATTATTTACTTATAGCTCCTTATTTTCTTTGCTTGTAAAAAGGTGTGCTGAAGGGGAATTTTTTTAATGATATCATTTGCTTGTAAGGATGTAGATAATCCTTACCACTCCAATTTTTTACTATTTCTAGAGGTGATTGATGAGATTTCGAATTTTGTTAAGTGATAAATACTATCTTACGTCTTTTGTTGAAATGACTAGTAAGATTGACAAAAACCTTCTTATTGACTTAAATTTTAATGGTTTACTCCTTGATGATGAACTGTTAATCACTGATATTAATGTTGAAACGTTATCTCATCAGTATCCTTCTTTAAACATTCAGGCTGTGTGTGTTCTTTCTCCCATAACAGGTGAGGAAAATCTTTTTAAAGGTCCATTTAAACTTTTTAAGTTTCAGCCTTTTGATGACATAATATCTAAAATTAAGATTTGTAGTTTTAGCTATTTTGGAGGTAACAGCTATGACATCTCGAAAAATCATAAAATCGCATTTATTTTTGATATAGATGTTTATTCTTCTGATTTTATTGAACAGTTTGCGAAGCAAATAGTCTATAAGTACGGATTAAATGTGTTGATTTTTCCACTTCAGTATTTGTCTTCGATTAATTATTTTGAAAACAAAGGATTTACTGATTCTTATGTTTTTAAGAAACTTGTTTATTTAATTAATAAACATGAGAGAATTCCAATTGAATCTTTTTTTTCTTTAGACAACTTAGGATTTTATTATTTTAAGAGCTCTTTGGCTTTGAATCCTATAGCGAAAATGGATGATTCTTCTTTTGAAATGTTAATTAAGTATATATGTGGACATTTCTTTGATGTTATTTGTTTTGATATTGGACGTTGTCTTAATGAACGTAATATTAAATTACTTCATCAGATGGATAAAGTTATTTTACTTAGCAGGAATTGTAAGCCTGACGAATCATTTTCAAGCATTATCTCAGAGTTGAGTATAAATAATCTTTCTTACATTAACCATGATTCTGATGGAACTACTTTAGAAATTACTATTAGTGAGTTGATTGATACAGTTTTAAACTCATAATTGCACAGAATACTTTTACTTGATATTCTAATATTTTTTATATTGATAGGAATTACTTATGGAAATGGTTTCAAATTATAGTATGAAGTATGTTGTAAACAAACATTCAAGAGTTATTGAATTAATTACAAACAATTTAAAAGCCATAATTTCTCATTCTGACGAATCTTTAAATGAAGAACAACTTCTTGAGTTAGTTGAAAATACAGTGTTTGAAAGTAGTTATATTTCTTTAATTGATTATGATGAAATCACCGATGTAATTAGGGCGATATTTTTAAGAGTATCAAGTAAATATAGCATTTTATCAAACTATATTGAAGATCCTTGTATTAATGAAATTATGGTAAATGGATATAATCGTATTTTTGTTGAGAAGAATAAAAAAATTACTGAAGTAGATAATGCATTCTACTCCGATGATGAGTTAGAAGGGTTAATAAGGATGTTTGCATCTGATATTCACCGCGAGATTAATGAAGCAAATCCAATTGTTGATGCACGACTTGAGAACGGATACAGAGTAAATGGAGTATTAAAAAATGTTGCTCTAAATGGTCCAATTTTAACTATTAGGAAGTTTGCAAATGATGAAATTACACTTGATGATCTTGTAAACAATGATTCTATGCCTCGAGAATGCTCGGATTTCTTAACTAAGCTTGTTGCAGCAAAATACAATATCTTTATAAGTGGTGGGACATCTTCAGGTAAAACAACTTTTTTAAATGCTTTATCATCAGCAATTAATTCGGATGAACGTGTGATTATCATTGAGGATTCTGCTGAGCTAAAGGTTAGCCAGATAAAAAATATTGTTCATATGGAATGTCGAAATGCTAATTCTGTTGGGAAAGGAATGGTAAGCATGGAAATGCTGATTAAGACTAGTCTTAGAATGCGACCAGACAGAATTATTGTTGGTGAAGTCAGAGGTCGGGAAGTTATTGATATGATACAAGCTATGTCAACTGGTCATGATGGCAGTATGTCAACAGGACACGGGAATTCTATAAAAGGGATGTTAAACCGACTTGAGACAATGTACCTCATGGATACTCAAATTCCTATTTATTCGATTAAAAGCCAGATTGCAAATGCTCTAGATATATTTGTTCATCTGCGTAGAGATAGTGATGGAAAACGACGTCTTGTTGAAGTTGCGGAGTTGGTAGGATTTGATGGCGAAGATTATAAATTAAATTATATTTATTATACGGATCCTGACGGAAAACTAATGGAAACGGGAAATAATTTAACTAATTGTGAGAAATTAATGCAAAACTTGCATGAGGAAGGTGTGTCAGTGAGTTGAGAAATGGATTTCTGGTTAATGGAGAGTCTGCAAGAGATCTTAATAAGAGTACCCCAATTAAGCATGTGGGGATAAAGGATGACTATAATATTCAGAGTGAACATCTTGCTAATTCTGAAATTAGATATGATAAATATATGGTAGATAAAAGAGAAAAACAGCTCTTATTTGCCGGTACACTTGTAGTCGGTACAGCTTTATCTGTACTTATGTATCACAATGTTTTTTTCAGTTTAGTGCTTTTATTATTTTATATTAAAATTCAAGAAATATATGCGGAATATATGCTAGCTAGAAGGAAGCGGGCACTTGCTGAGCAATTTAAGGACTTTCTATTTATTTTATCTACATCAATTGGTACAGGTAGAGGAATGCGTGATGCAATTGGTGAAGCCATACCTGGGATAGTTGGAATTTATGGTGAAAATGCTATTTTAAGTAGGGAGTTAAAGAATATGCATAAGCGCATGAGCATTGGTAATGAAGAAGATGTGACAGTTCTAAATGATTTTGCTAAGCGTTCGGCATCGGAAGATATAGTTGATTTTATGATTATTTATTCAACTTGCAAGACGACAGGCGCTAGTCTCGTTGATGCATTAAATAAAGCAGCCAGTGTGATTATAGATAAGATGACTATAGAGAATGAGATTAGAACTATGGCGAATAGAAAGAAGAATGAGAGTATTATTCTTTTTGTGATGCCGTTTATTGTAGTACTGTTTCTAAATTTATTTTCTCCTGAATATATCGCACCTCTTTATGAGAGCTATATTGGCAGAGTTATTATGACGATGGTTGTTGCTGCTGACATTTTTATATATTCAGTTATGCAGAAAATTACTAATGTTGAAATATAGGAAGGTGAGAAGTCCGTGAAAATTAATCTTGGAGATATATTTGATCGTGAACTTAAGAAACAACTAGTTCAGATTTCAGTTATTTCATTCATTTTTTTAGTAATTATTCTGATTAAACCCCAAATGAGTGGCAAGTACATAGTCAATGACAAAGGAAATGTTGTTGGTATAATGCAACGAGGAACAGAAAAATTTGCTGAATACAACTTGATTGCTAATGTGCAGCGAGATAACAAAAGCATATCACAAGATGTAAGTCTCAGAAAAAATGTGGATGAAAATAATGGAAAAGAGAATCATAATTCCTCACATGATATTGAAGCAGAAATGAGTGCAAGCCTAGGAATTGCAGTAAGCAGACTAGAGGAATCACGTAGTAAAAAGATTATTTTGCCCTCAAAGCTCGATGATGGCAGCATTGTCACTTGGAGTAAAAGTGGAAAGTCTAATAGAGGCTGGATGATGGTTGTCGTTATGTATGTACTAATCGGAATCGCAGTGATTTTCGACAAACACGATAAACTTAGAAAAGCGGACATAGATATGCGCAAACAGATTTTGAAAGCGCTTCCGAGATTTACAAATCAGTTGTTATTGATGATGAACTCTGGTGTTATTTTAAGCGATGCCTTTCATAAGATTTGCTATGGGTACTCTATGATGCAGATTGAGCATCAAGGTGAACTAGAACGTAATATAATTGCCATGACGGAGTCAGCAGAGCTAACTAATCGAAGTATACCGATACTGTTCTCTGAATTGGCAAAGAAGTATTCTGTAAAAGAGCTAATGCGAATATCAACTGTTTTGCGGGAGAATGAAAAAAGAGGGAGCAATATTCAGGAAAAGCTAGAACGTGAGAGTGCATTTCTTTGGGATATTAGAAAAGTTATTGCAAGGGAACAAGGGAAACTGATAGACACTAAAATGACTTATCCGCTAGGATTACTTCTAGTTTTGTTAATTATAATAACCATGGCACCAGCAATGATGTCCATGTAGTGCTTAGTACTATGATAATTAAGGAGGTGATTGAAATGTAAGGGTTAATATTATAGAGTTGAACGTATTTTATGCAATTAGATGTAAGTGTGTATGTGTAAATGTAAATGTGTGTGTTGATTATTGCCTATTTAAGTATGTGATGATGGGTGTCTGCAGTGACAAAGGAGGAAAGATATGAAAAACATAAAAAAACTATTTAAATCTAAAGCAGGTATGGAGCTTGTTCAAGTAGCTATTCTAATCGCTATTGCTATTGCGCTCGGGATTATCTTCAAAACAGAGATTACGTCTTTTGTAAACAAAACATTCAAAGCACTTAATGCGAGTAAATTTTAAATCCTGCGCGCAGAATTTATTTATGCCTTTTTCTAATAAACGAGGGGAACAGATGGTAGAAGCGAGCATTGTTCTGCCAATCATAATACTGGTAATAATGCTATTAATTAGACTTTGCACCTTTTATCTAGAATGCTTAATTACTCAGACTAATATGCATCGCAAGATGTTATCAAAATGGGACAGCACTAAATCACCTGTGGTTAAAACACTTAATGATTTTAGAGATATTAACTATGCTAATTTAGGTTTGGCTGAAGGGCTGATTAGAAAAACTATAGATGTAAAAGGATTTACGCTGTGTGAAGATAAGTTCGTGAGAGTTGGTGATACTGTTGAGACAGCTGTTCAAGAGTAAACGCGGATCGACGATTGTTATTATATCGTACGTATTCCTCGCTTTGATATCAATGATAATAATTGCAATTGGGATAGCGAGAAGCCGCACTGTTCAAAGTTGGTCAGAGGTGAGTGGAAAACTTTGGGGTAAAGCGATTCTGTCTGAATATGATAAATATTTACTACATGATTACGGAATAATGGCATTTCAAAGCAATGATATAGATGTTGTAAAGAGGCTAAATGTATATTCAAAATATTCCTTTGAGGATAAACTTCGCGTTAGCCTTGGAACACCAAGTGCAAACCTAGATCAGTACCGTATGTCAGATTTGAATAATTTTCGCAAAAGTATACGTGACTCACTTCTATATGAAAGCGCCAAGTCGGTGCTTGATGGTAGTAATAGAAATGTTCGTAGTGACGTTAAAAACCTAAATGTTTCTATAGATGAATCTAAAAATGCTACTGCTGAATCTAAAGATAAGAGTGTATACGGGAAAAGGATAATCGGAAACAAATACGTTATAGAAACTTTGCCATCGAGAGGTGAAAAGAATAATTTCAACATAAAAAGGATATCTGGAATGATAAGTAATAACAATGCTTCGGATAAGTTAAGTTCCAAAGCTCTAGGGAAAATCTCTGAAATGGCATTCATAGTTAATAAGTTCAATAGCCACCTTAAGACTTGTAGTGATAAAGAGACATTTTTTGCAAATGAGTACGAGTATATTGTTAAAGGGAATTTAGATGATAATAAAAACTTCGAGAGCTGTAAAAAGAGCATTTTTTTGATTAGAAATGCACTAAATTTAGCTGCATTATCTAAAGATCCTGAAAAGATGGAGTTAATAGCAGCCGTATCAGAGGTCATATCTCCGGGGCCAGGCGCAATAGTCATTCAAGGCATAATAATGGAAAGCTGGGCAGCTCTTGAAGCTCGCGAAGATGTGAAAGCTTTACTAGATAACAAACGAATTCCTTTTATAAAAAAGAAAGGTGAGTGGAAGGTATCGTTAGAAAGTGTGCTGGGAGATGAAAAGTTTAGTGAAAAGATAGATGAGGAATCTAGAAAAATAATGAATGAGAATTCAGAACAACTGAAGGAAATGAGTAAGACTGAAAGCTTTGTAGAGAATATGAGTGGGCAAAACTATGAAGAATATCTCTTGCTAATGATGTTAACAACCCCTAAGGATCTAAGAACGCGTAGAATTATGGATCTAATTCAGATTAACATGAAATATCGATACTATGATGATTTTAACTTCGATGAATATAACTGTGGGGTAAGATTCAATTTAAAAATTAATGGTAAATCATATGAAGTTGATGATTCGTACAAGTAAAGAAATCAATAATAAAAGGGGAAGTTATATCGTTGAGGCAACATTGATTCTGCCGATTTTCATGATTGCGATTATGGTTATGAGTTCTATTATATCTGCTTATAGCTGTATTGAAGATGCAAACTATATATCAGCTAATCATTTGAGAAAATCGGCAGCGGTTGCGTCAAAAGTTAACATCTTTCAATTAGTTCCTAATCAAATTCATAATGAGCTAAACTTAAACCATTCTCAAATTGATGGGTTTGCAGTAAATTCAACATCGTATAGGAAGAACGCTTTCGGAATAGATGAAGTCATATCTATAGATGCAGATTTGAGATTAAATACTAAAAATCCAATTGGGTTTAAAACAGAAGCAAAGTATAGACTTAAGACAATAACTCGTGCATATGTTGGGCGTGTGAGAGATGATACCCATATGACTGTTGATGATCTTACAGGGGAGGGTGATAGACCTGTCTTCATTTTTCCTAAACGTGGAGAGAAGTATCATAATCAAGGATGCACATATATGCACTCAAAGGTAACGTCAACTACGTTAACCTCAAGTATTAGAAAGGAATATGATCCATGTCCAGTGTGTAAGAGTAAAAGGGCGAAGGTTGGGGCTCGTGTATATTACTATCCTGTTCAAGGTGAATGCTACCATATGGCAGGTTGCAGGGTTATGGAGAGGAATTACGTGGAGGTAACAAAGAAAATTGCAGAGAGGCGCGGATATACACCGTGTTCAAAATGTGGAGGTTAGTTAAGTGGAGAAGGATATTAGGCAAAGTATTACTGACTATAAGATGCCAAGATATATATGCGAGATTTTATGCAATCATTATGCAAAAGCATTTCTGGATATGACAATTATATGCGAGAATGATACTTATATATTTTCATATGATAAAAAGAATAAGCGGCGCCTAGTATATCGTGAACTTACAGAGATCGATAAGCTGCAATTAGTGCTAACTCTCATCATGATTAATGATAATAATTGTCAGATGCTTATTGGAGCAGAGAGATATCTGATAGAACCTGAGCTTATTTATTCAGTTAGAAATAGGACAGACTATAATAGTATAGGAATATTGTTTTATCCAGATACGACAATGACACCATTTAATATTAAGCTCATAAGGTTTATGGATAAAATTGGAACTAAAAACAAGAAGAAGGCTATTAATTGTTTTGAATTAATAAAAGATGAGTTAGCAAAAAATGAAATATACAGAGCAAAGAGTATTGCAGAAAAGAATCTGAATAGATTTTTAAATGAGAAAGTAGTGTAGATTAAGTCTGAAGAGAAGAGGGTGCCTAGCTTTATAAGCAAAGTTAGTTACTGTGATTAAATTAATAGTACATTTATTATTTTGCCATTGGCTTTATATTAATTATGGAAAAATAATATAAATTTTCTCTTATATCTTGACTTAGATACAAATAATATGGTATTTTATCAATAGTTAAAAGACTCTAACTCAAGAGTCTTTTTTAAAAATAATGAGTTAGATATATTTAACTGTTTTGTGACTGGTCGCAAAACAGTGTGCATAAGCAAGTATATCGTGAATATCATCTCAGGGGTATAGGATGTTAGAGGACAAAGTTATTCAGTTTTGTGCACCAACTCTGGCACGAATTAAAATAGGCGGCATGTTCGGTTATAGCTACTGTTCACAGGAGAAACTCAAGGTTGAACTTGCGATAATTAACAATAAACTAAATCGTAAAGGGGTTGTTGTAGTAGTACTACATGACAATGGCAAAAGAGCTCTCCTATATGTATTTAGACCAGATATGTTATTTATGCGCTTATCAGAGTGCTGTGTAAGTAAATTGATGCATAATTTTGGATATGAAAGCTGCGATGTGACAGGGGCTTTACAAAGACTTATTTATAGGATTTCGATTTGTGGGAGTTTCCCTCACGAAGTGGGTATATTTTTAGGTTATCCTGTGGATGACGTCGCTGGTTTCATCAATCATTGTGGAAATAATTGTAAGGCTTGTGGGCAGTGGAAAGTTTACGGTGATGTTGAGTATGCCAAGAATCTTTTTGCAAAATATAAGCGATGCGAAAAAATTTATATGAAGAGGTTCAAAATAGACGGTGATATTGCAAAATTAACCGTTTGTGCATAGCTGGGAGGATAGATTATGAGTATTGTCATAGTAGGCGGAAATGAGTGTATGGAATGTCAATATAAGGAGATTTGTAAAAAACACGGATGTAAAGCCAAGGTATTCACTAAGGAACGCGGAAATGTAGGGAAGAAGATGGGCTGTCCAGATTTGCTCGTGATGTTTACAAATACCGTGTCACATAAGATGATGAACACCGCTGTTGCAGAGGCAAAGCGTAAAAATGTTGAGGTTGCTTGGGTTCACTCAAGCAGTGCATCTGCTCTTAAGACTTTGTTAGCTCAGTATGTGTAATTTAGGAATATTGCGAAAATATAATACAAAAAGAATGAGGATCTATAATTAAGAATGGGTCCTTATTTTAGGTTGTAGAATATAGAAGGATATATAACTAAAGTACTTATCGTGTACACGGTTTCAAGCATTCGAAGACCTATGGAATGTTGACTTTGTTTATTGCTCATGTTAAACTATTATGGTTCTTTAAGAACTATAAATGTAACATATGTGGAGGGGATTATGCACACCGCATTAATGGTTGTTTTACTCATCACTAGTGTGATTCTGATCCTTAGCATCTTGCTTCAATCAAGCAAGAGTGATGGACTTTCCGGCTCAATTGCTGGAGGTGCAGAACAGCTTTTTGGAAAGAAGAAGAGCAATGGTTATGATGCAATACTCGCTAGAATTACGACAGTTGTATCGGCTATTTATATCATTGTAGCATTAGTCATCGTAGCAATTTTCAACTAGTATTTATACAAAAATACAGTAAATTAACAGATTGTTTATGTTGATATACAGAGGTTTGGGATTAAGCCTCTGTATATCTTTAATATATTTTTATTTTATTATTTAGGAATTTGAGATTTTTCTCACATTTCAAGGAGGTTTATTATGGCGATTAAGTGGATGGTTCCTGCTGCGGCATTAATCGGTCTGCTTGTAGCTTTCGCACTTGCTTCGTGGGTAGGTAAGGCGCCGGAAGGTACAGACAGAATGAAGGAAATATCCGGCTACATCAGGGAAGGCGCATTTGCATTTCTGAAGAGAGAATATAAGACGATGGTAATCGTAATCGTTGCATTGTTCATTCTCATTGGATTTGCAATTAATTGGACATCTGCGGTTCTCTATGTTTGCGGTGCTCTGCTTTCTGTACTTGCAGGATTCTTTGGTATGAATGTTGCTACAAAAGGTAATGTAAGAACAGCCAATGCTGCTATGGAATCAGGTATGCCACGAGCTCTCAAAATTGCATTTAGAAGTGGTGCGGTAATGGGACTTTGTGTTGCAGGACTAGGACTTTTAGGACTAGGTGTCGTTGTAGTTGTTCTTGATTTAGCAACTATAATGCAGTGCATTACGAGCTTTGGATTAGGAGCTTCATCGATGGCCCTATTTGGGCGTGTAGGTGGAGGTATTTACACTAAAGCAGCCGACGTTGGTGCAGACCTTGTAGGTAAGGTAGAAGCAGGTATTCCTGAGGACGATCCAAGAAACCCTGCTGTTATTGCGGATAATGTTGGAGATAATGTAGGTGACGTTGCTGGAATGGGATCTGACCTATTTGAATCATACGTTGGATCTATTATTTCCGCTGTAACTCTAGCTGCCGTTGCCGTTGATGCTTCTGGTGTTACTGGAACTTTTACAGAGGCAACTGCCGCGATATTCCCACTACTTATTTCTGCTGTTGGTATTATCGCATCAGTTATTGGCGTAATGTGTGTAAGGGGAAGCGCAAATGTTAACCCTGCTAAATCATTAAATGTTGGAACTTATGTGAGCAGTGCAATTGTAATTATCGGCTCACTTGTATTAAGTAACAAGCTTTTAGGATCACTTACTTACGCATATGCGATTATCGCGGGTCTTTTGGTCGGTGTTATTATAGGAGCCATCACAGAGGTCTATACTTCAGATTCATATAGATTTGTTAAGAAGATCGCTGAACAGTCGCAGACCGGCTCGGCTACTACAATCATTAGTGGGTTTGGTGTTGGAATGAGCTCAACTTTCTGGCCAATTATCTTTATCTGTGTAGGAATTATAGTTGCGTACAACTTTGCAGGACTATACGGCATTGCGCTAGCTGCTGTAGGCATGTTATCTACAACAGGTATGACAGTTGCTGTAGATGCTTATGGACCAGTTTCTGACAATGCTGGTGGTATTGCTGAAATGTCAGAGCTACCTGAAAGCGTAAGAGAGATAACTGATACTCTCGATTCTGTTGGTAATACAACGGCTGCTATTGGTAAAGGATTTGCCATTGGATCAGCTGCTCTTACAGCACTTGCATTATTTGCATCATTTGCTGTTTCGGCAAAATTAAACCAGATTAGCTTACTTGATCCACTGGTAATTGTCGGGCTGTTCATCGGAGCTATGCTTCCATTCTTGTTCTCAGCTATGACCATGAATTCGGTTGGAAAAGCTGCTAATGAGATGATTGAAGAGGTAAGACGTCAGTTCCGTGAAAATAAGGGCATTATGGAAGGTAGTGCAAAGCCAGACTATGCTAGATGTGTTCACATCTCAACAGGTGCTGCTCTTCATGAGATGATTGCCCCAGGTCTACTAGCTATCGTTGCACCTTTGTTGATTGGCTTGTTACTTGGTACCCAAGCTCTCGGTGGAATGCTTGCTGGTTCACTTGCATCAGGAGTTCTTTTAGCAATCATGATGGCTAACGCTGGTGGTGCATGGGACAACGCAAAGAAATATGTTGAGAGTGGAGCATATGGCGGAAAGGGAAGTGAGACTCACAAGGCTACAGTTGTTGGTGATACTGTTGGTGATCCATTCAAGGATACATCTGGTCCATCAATCAATATACTTATTAAGCTTATGACTATCGTTTCTCTTGTATTCGCACCTGTGTTCGTTCATTTTGGTGGAATCCTCTTTTAAGGGACAATAAGTGTCAATATTAAATGTAAGGACATGTACTAATGTACATGTCCTTTTATAATGAAAATACTTAATTTTGTACGAAATGAGGTTTTCAGTCTTGTTGAATAAAATAACAAAAAATGATAAAATATTTGGGTATATTTTTAAGATAGCATGCTTACAAGGAGGGCTTAAGTTATGCATAGTAGATTAGAAGAAATACGTGAAAATGGGCTTTTACGTATTGCAAATGCTGAAAGTGTTGAAGCTTTACAAAATGTTCGTAGAGAGCTTACAGGAAAAAAAGGGGCGTTAACTGACGTACTCAAGAACCTTGGGAAGCTTGAACCAGAGATGAGAAAATCAGTTGGAATGAAGGCAAATGAAATTAAAAATTTCTTTGCAGAAAAGATTAGTGAGAGAGAAGAAGAACTCGTCGCATCAAAATCTGCTGTAGATGAGAAAATAGATCTTACTTTACCTGGCACACCTATAAAGAGCGGTGCGCTTCATCCAATCACTCAGATGTGCTACGATCTTAACGATGCCTTTCTCTCCTTGGGCTTTGAGATATTTAGCGAGAATGACATTAGTAGTGAGAAGTATGCTTTTGACAACTTGAATTTCCCTGCTGATCACCCGGCAAGACAGATGATGGATACATACTGGATTGAAGGTACGGAGAACAAGAACGGAACAGATAGACTTTGTCTTAGACCTCATCTAACTGGTGCTTCAGTTAGACGCTTGCTTGAGGTTGGTGCTCCAACGCGATTTGTTTATCCTGGTCGTGTATATCGAAATGAAAATACAGATGCTAGACATGAAAGAGCTTTTTTTCAGTATGAGGCTCTAATTGTTGATAAGGACTTATCTTTTTCATCAGGAAAGGTAATGATAGAGACTATTCTTGAAAAGGTATTCGGCAGGAAGATAAACGTTCGCATGCGTGAAGGCTTCTTCCCATTTACTGAACCTGGATATGAAATCGATATGGAATGCCTCGTATGCGGTGGTAAGGGCTGTAGAGTGTGTAATCAGAATGGATGGATTGAAGTTATGCCAGGTGGTGTTATCCATCCAAATGTTCTTAGGGCTGCTAACCTCGACCCTGATGTGTGGACTGGTTTCTACACCAACATTGGTCTAGATAGACTTGTTATGATGCGCTACGGAGTAGATGATGTTAGACTTTTCCATAGTGCTGACCTTAGATTCTTAGAGCAGTTCAAGTAGGAGGGCATTATGAAAGTATCACTAAATTGGGTAAAAAAATATATAGACATACCTGCGGAATTGACGAATTCTCAGATTGCATACGATTTAACCATGAGAACTGTAGAGGTTGAAGATGTTGTTGATACTGCTGAAAAGTTCCATGACATTGTCGTGGGAAAGATTACTGCAGTAAATGCTCATCCTAATGCAGATAAACTCAGAATTTGTATGGTAGATATAGGTGAATCCGAGGATGTACAGATTGTTTGTGGCGGGTCAAATTTGTACGAGGGCGAAAAGGTTGTTGTATCTAAGCCCGGTGCAGAGGTTTACTGGCATGGTGAAAGTGAACTCATGAAGATCAAGGAGACGAAGATGCGTGGAGTAGCTTCGTATGGTATGATCTGCGGAGCCGAGGAGGTTTATCTTGAAGATCTATATCCTGCAGATGATCCTACTGTAATTGTTGACCTCGGAGATATTGATGCAACTCCTGGACAGAACATAGCAGATGTTATTGGTATGAACGATACTGTTCTTGAGATTGATAATAAATCGCTTACCAATAGACCTGATTTATGGGGGCACTATGGGATTGCAAGGGAACTAGCTGCAATTTACAAACTCCCTTTGAAGCCTCTTGATGAATTTGTTGTACCGGAAGGATTACGGGAATATGAAGTTGAAATAGACTGTACTGAAAAATGCTATAGATATGCCTGCCTAGAGATTAGAAACTTATCTGTAAAAGATTCGCCTCTATGGATGAAAACCGCTATTATAAACGGTGGTATGAGACCAATCAATGCCATTGTCGATATAACCAACTATATAATGCTTAGTGTTGGACAGCCAACACACGCATTTGATAGAACTCACGTTACAGGTGAGAAGATTGTTGTTAGAAACGCTAAGTCTGATGAGAAACTGGAACTTCTCGATGGAGAAAATATTGAGCTTACTCATGAAGATCTGGTAATTTGCGATATTGAAGGACCTATTGCGCTAGCAGGAATCAGAGGTGGCAAGAAGGACTCTATACTTGATGATACAGTTGATGTTGTGCTTGAAGTGGCAAACTTTACAGCAGGAGCAATCAGAAATACAGGAAAACGTTTTGATGAGAAGACAGATGCTTCAATTAGGTATGAGAAAGGAATCGATACACAGAGGGTAGATCAGGGACTTGCTCTTGGGATTAAGCTATTTAAGGAAATATTCCCTGAGGCTGAATTCACAGCCTTTAAGGATGTAAATCCAATAGAAACAAAGAGGGCTGAAGTTGATTTGACAAAAGATTTCCTTGATACTAGACTTGGAAAAGTCCTGGATGATAATGAAATATCAGATACTTTGGGTCGTTTAGGCTTTGATGTTGAATTCAAAAATGGCGTATTCCATACTGTAGCACCTACATGGCGTTCAACAGGCGATATCTCGATGAGAGATGATGTGCTTGGTGAGATTGCAAGGCTGGTTGGTTACGAAAATTTTGAAGCAAAGCCACTACCTGTTAATTTTGAAAATGCAGTTCATCAAATTGAAATGGATCTTAACAGACATCTCAGAGAGCATCTAGCCTTTAGATGTGGTTTCAACGAGATATTTACTTATCCTTGGATTGATGAGAAGTATATAAAAGCCGCAAAGATTGATATGGCAAAGGGAGTTAGACTAGCGACACCTCCGGCTCCAGAGCTAGCAACTTTGAGACAGTCATTAGTACCTGGTGCTCTTGAAGCTGTCGTAAAGAACCTTAGGTATTACGATGAATTTAAGATTTTCGAGGTTGCTGAAGTATTTGAAAAGGGTGAATTCCACCCGTCATCAGAAGATGAAACACTACCAATCCACAAGCTTATGCTTACAGGTGCAGTAGTTGGCAAGGATGCAAAATCTTTATTCTTTGATGCGAAGGGAGTAGTGGAGTCCCTGCCAAGATACTGTCATATGAATGGATATCAGTTTAAGCAAGTCGAGAAACCATCTTGGGCCGATTCGGAAGTATACCTTAATATCCTAAATGATGATAAAGAGATTGTTGGATCGCTTGGCCTGGTTTCAGTTGCTACACTTTCTGATGCAGGTGTAAAGAAAGCTAGTGCTGCTGTATTTGAGCTAGATGTTAAGAAGCTGGTTCCATTTACATCAAGAACTAATGAATTTGAGCATTTGCCACAATTCCCACTTGTAGAGGAAGATTTATCGCTTTTAGCAGATGAAGATGTCAAATGGGAAGATATATATGAAGCAATCAAATATATGGCTAAGGAGGTTAGCTTCATAGAAGAATACAGAGGATCTCAAATCCCAGAAGGCAAGAAGTCCATCATGATTCGTATCAAGCTTGGAAATGATGATAGTACTATGACCGCTAAGCAGATTGAGAAGAAGACTAAGAATATCTTAAATGTACTTGCCAAGAAGACTGGCGTTACTCTCAGAGAAGAGTAATCAGGTGATGATTACGAACTAGACATGTGGTTTAAATTAATAAGGTCACTGCTTCGCCGCAGTGACCTTTTGTTATAAATAATGGAGTTATTTTTCATTACTGGAAAAGTATTTGTGAGTACTATAGACATTTGTAGCAGTAATATGTGATGAGGTTAGAAGCAGAATCTAAAACTAATCTGCAGAACGCATCAAGAGAACCTTGCCCTTATGTACTGAAATATGAGCCTGGTTAAGAATAATCTCATTTGAAATACAAAGTGTCGATGCTCGAGATATTGAGGCGTTATCGAGGTTATATTTAGCTCCGGTGATTGAAATGCCATCAGCAGCTGAATCTAATGATACAAGCGAAAAGAATCTGTAGTTAGAAATTGGTGTGAGAATCGTTGTACTACATGATTCGCCATCAAGCAGCTGCATAGAATTTTTTTCATCCATGAATTCGAGATGATCGAGTTTGCCAAGATATTTTTCAAGTAGACCTACATTACCAAGCGTATGATCTAGCCTGCCACCTATTCCACCATACACTGTTATGTCTCTAATACCCAGTTCGATTGCGTGATTGATAGCAGCTTCAGTATCAGTGAAATCCTTCTCAGACGGTAGTGTGATATAAAGGCAATCAAGGCGGTTGCTATTAATTGTGGAATCGAAATCCCCGATTACGCAGTCTGGCATTATGCCATATGTCTTCGCTATATCTACACCGCCATCTGCACATATAATGTAGTCGCTAATACTCGAGATAGCATTTAAATGTGATACATCTATCTTCTCAACAAATGATAGGATAATTAAAGCTTTATTATACATAGTGTCACCTTGTCCTTAAATCTTGAATTACTACTTTCAGTATATTACAATTAGAGACGATTCTAAACTAGAAAGTGAGTAATAATGACTGAAAATAATAATCATTACATTGTTCAAGAGGATCTAGGTGAGATCAGATACCTATCGATAATGCATATGAAGGATACTATGATTCAATATATCTTAGGGATCGTTATATTTTATGTATTTATGGATTTGGTACCTGCCGTCTTAGGTTTCTTTGTGCCTAGATCATACTTCAAGGTTGTTACAGGTGATATTGATCCCAAACTTCTAGCACAATTGCCAGATCTTGCGTTTTCATCTTTTATATATGTAGCTGCG
The DNA here is from genome assembly GCF_002998925.1 of Mogibacterium diversum. Taxonomy (NCBI): domain Bacteria; kingdom Bacillati; phylum Bacillota; class Clostridia; order Peptostreptococcales; family Anaerovoracaceae; genus Mogibacterium; species Mogibacterium diversum. Next base: position 409,261 of record NZ_CP027228.1, read on the forward strand.
CTCGGAGGCGTTCTTATGCTTGGGCGTTCATTCTATATATTGCGATACCTAAGAAATAATCAAATCGACTACCCGTCAATTCTCGATGGAGTTAGATTTTTCTTTAGTGCCACGCTCATTTATATAATCCAGATGACTGCGATATCAATACTAACAATGTTTTTGATAGTGCCAGGAGTGATTGCGTTTTACATGTTTAGGCAGGCATTCAACGTATTAGCTGAGGATCCATCGAAAAGTGCAGTGAGCTGCCTAGCAGAAAGTAGGAGGTTGATGGAGGGAAATAAGTTTCGTTTGTTTCAGCTAGACATGACATATATCCCGTTCATAATATTTTCCAGCCTACCACTAGTACTGTTTTCATATATGGGAATGCCTGAGGTGGGGAACTATACGAAATTAGTTGCAATTTTCATTACATTCATACTTAAACTCCCTATATATCATGCAATGGGGAATTTATTCTTTGGAGAGACGGTATTTTATGAACTAATGGTTGCAAAGGGCTTTAGTAATTTTATTTATAAGGGAGAAGCTGTTTTTCGAGCAGGTGCAAGAGCTAAGTACTTTAAGAAATAAATGAATTGAGTCGATAAGAAAATCTAAAACTAAGACTGAAATATCAGCTAATTAATAAAGCGGGGAACCTCATATTGAGAACCCCCGCTATTTACATGTGTAATTATGTAAAAAACATATTGCTACAAAGGTTAATTATGGATTACTAGGCTGACCTTGGTTGTTTCCTTGATTATTACCCTGATTACCTTGGTTGCCTTGATTGCCCTGATTACCTTGGTTATTGCCTTGGTTACCCTGGTTGTTACCTTGGTTATTGGAATTATTATTGCTACTCTGAGGTTGATTAGTTTGTTCCTGTTCTTCCTCGATAATCTCAGTTTCTTCAGATTCTTCGTCAGGTTTATTGCCTAATCCACCTTCTGTTCCCTTGGTGAAATATTCTCCGTTCTTATGTACAACATTAGAAGGGGCTGGCTTGTAGGAGCCTTTTCTAATATTAGGAACATTACGCATAATCCTCGACCACAGGCTTGCAGCAGAAACTGATGAAGAGGTTAGAGGTATATTTACATCGGTACCAATCCATAGTGAAGCTGCGTATTTTGGTGTGATTCCATCAAACCATATATCGTAGTTGCTGCTTGTGGTACCTGTCTTACCACCAACTTCAACACCAGAGATAGCTGCATTTGATCCTGTACCACCATTTACAACTGACTTAAGCATTGTAACCATAATGTAAGCAACACCTTCATCTAGAACCTTATGCTTCTTCTTTTCAGTTGTAAGAATTGTACGACCATCTCTATCAACAACTTTTGTAAAGACCCTGTTCTCTACACGAACACCACCGTTAGGGAAGGTAGCATATGCCTCCGCCATCTCGTAAGGTGAAACGCCTTTTGACAGACCGCCGAGAGCAAGTGCAGCAGGATTCATATCACCATTTGCTGACTTGTTGAGTGTACTAATTCCATATTTTTCAACCATACTAGCAGAATAATCTGCACCAATCTGCTCATATAATTTTACAGCAACAACGTTTGTCGACGTCTGCATACCCTTACGCATAGTCATAGGCCCAGAGTATCTATTGTTTGAATTCTTAGGCCAAATTCTGCCGTTAATCTTAATTGGTTCATCGATAATAACCGACGCGGCAGTTAGATAGTCACCGTAATTATCTGTTCCTTGCTTATCGTTACCTGGGTCGACAAGTGGATACTTCTGACCTTGCTCCGCATACTCATAACTTCTCTGGAGTGCCGCACTGTATACTGCGAGAGGTTTTATTGAAGAACCAGGCTGTCTAGGGTTAATAGCGCGATTATATAGTTGTTTTCCAGTAACACCACGACCACCGACCATAGCCTTTACTTTTCCGGTACCAACTTCAGTGATTACCATAGCTCCTTGTGGCTGAATAACTTTATCCTGAAGTATGTATAGCTTGTCAGTGAAAGCTGGATTTCCATCAACAGTAGTGACAAGTTTGCTGTTATTCTTTATAAACTTAGCACTGATCACAAGATTGCCAGATTTATCCATGGACTTGCTATTGCTTGGAATGTTGATATATCCGCCTGGAACTATATATAAGCTACTATTTTCTATTACATATGAAGGCTTTAGCTCAAGGCTATAATCAGTACCATTAGCCGTTGACGTCTTGTAAATATTTAGTCGCTTGTTCTTGTAGAGTGTGATTGAACCATCGGCGTTATTCTTGTACTCGCCATCCTGAAGTACGAATTTGTCGTCTTGAATCATATTATCGTATGCATAGAGTGTAATAGAACCTTTATCACTTACGATATTTCCTGAACTGTCTTTTTTAAGTCCAGTTAGTGAAGGGAAGTAGCTACCTTCATTAAATCCATCTTCAACAGCTTTCTGAGCCTTGGAATCCATGGTTGAGTATATCTTTAGACCACCATTGTAAACCATGTCATGAGCACTCTTGTAGTCTAGCTTGTACTTCTTCATAAGTGCTTTGATTACCTGGTTCACAGTATAATCAGTGAAATAAGAAGAGCTTGCATCGCTTCCCGAGCTCAATGAAGGGTTTAGGAAATCTACAAGATTAGCAGATTTATTATCCTCGTATTGGGCTTTTGTGATATACCCCTGATCGTACATAAGCTTAAGTGCAATCTGACGACGCGATTTTGAAATATCGTTCGCAATGTACGTCTTTCCACCAACCTTAATAGGAGTTGAAGTTTCTCTCGATGCTAGTGGAGAATCTGTATTTTGAACGAGTGAATAAGTATCTGGGGACTGTGGCATAGCAGCGAGTGCGGCACTTTCCTTTATGGAAAGTTCGCTTACACTCTTTGAAAAATAAGTCTTTGAAGCATTTTCAATACCGTAATTACCATACCCAAAGTAAATGCTGTTTACATATGCCGCAAAAATCTCTTTTTTAGTCAGAGTTTTCTCAATTTTAGCAGCATAATACATCTCTAGGATTTTACGACGAACTGATCTCTGACTCTTGATATTTGGGAGATACACGTTTCTTGCTAACTGCTGAGTAAGTGTACTAGTACCACGAATGTTACCATGTCCAAAGGAGGAGACTATAGCGCCGGCCATTCTCGTCCAATTGAAACCGTGATGCTTCCAGAATGTCTTGTCCTCAAGAGCTACAAATGCATCAACTGTGTGTTTTGGGATGTCTTTGTACTTAATGATAGTACGACTTTCTCCATTATTGACACTTCCAACACGCTTGCCAGTATCATCATAGATGATCGTATCTGTAGATATTTGATCATAGATTTTTGTTGGATCAATCTTAGGTGCAAAAGCTATAACTGCAGCCGCATAGATTGTAAACATAAGTGTCATGGCTATGCCCATCACAATAAAATTGCGAATAGCGTATTTTTTACTAAAAACACGAGCCTTATTCTTAATTTTTTTACCTGCTACCATAATATATTCACCAGCTCCAGGGGTGTAATACGGATTAGGCTTAGTAAATACTCGTTTTATAAACTGAACAGGGTGCCTAAAATCTCTCTTTAGGTTAAAACGAACGCCTTCGTCACGTGTTTTTGCTTTCTGCTCTTGTTTTAAAAGTTTCTTTTCTTCTTTTGCTCTTTTTCGTATTGATTTATCGTGCTTTGCAGCTTCAGCTTCAGCTCTAGCAACTTGTTCATGAAAAGCAGCCTTACCATCTTCGCTAATAATACGGGCCTTGCTACTAAGCGAGGCTTCGTCAGCAGTGGTATTGTGTTTAGCAGAATGCTTTTCAAGATTGTTCTTAAGTCTGTTCTTTTTCGCCTCTGCATCAGCCTTAGCAACCTGCTCATGGAAGGAAAGACCTTTTTTCTCGCTTCCGTTAGCAGCAGCCTGTGCACGCTTTTCCCGCTGTGCTTTTTCAAACTTCAATTGTGCTACATGATTTGCAACTATGCGCATTTCTTCAGAGGAAAGACGCTCGCCATTCTGTAGTCTCTTAATTAATTCTTTTATGTTTGTTGAATCGTTTCCCATAAATTGCCTCTTAAATAAAATATGACATATTATTCTACCATGAATCGCTTGAAAGATGAACATTTAGGACGATTTTAATGTGAAGATTGTATGTGCGTATTAGATGATCATTATCTGTATAAATTAAATATGTGCTGAAGGGAATTCCTGTGCGTGATAGCATCTGATAAATATATAAAAATTAATATAATAGACGCTTGTTAAGCGGTGGTGTTAAGTATGTTTAGAAGAAGAATTGTTGCTCTAAGCGTGTCTCTGGCGCTAGGTATTGTTGTTGCTGACATATTTATAAATAAGGGAAGTCCGGTTAAAGCTTTTTCGGTGACTGCATTATTTTTATTTTCTATTTATCGTATAGTTTGCATAAGAACAGCGATAGAACAGGGAATCACAAGAAAATATATAAGAAGGGATACTATTCTTTGCGCACTTATGTTCTGCGTTGGTTGCATGAATTATGCAATTCATGAACATGATATGAAACCAATGATGCCTAATAAACTATCAAATTATAATTATATTGAGGGACGAGTAATAGGTTATAAAGACAATGATAAAGGGCTTACGATTGATGTAAAAACCTATTCGCTAGGGAATGAAACTGTTGTTAGATGTCAGAAATTGAAAGGCTTTATTAGAGAGAGAGGTGATGGTTTCAAAGCTAGAACAAATGCTGGCTATAGTAATAAAAAAATTAAATACAAAGACATGGATCATAAACTTGGAACGAAACTTTATGGAAAGCTGGTAAAGGTGCAGGGAATAATAAAAGTTCCGACAGTAGCTCGTAATCCGGGATGTTTTGATTATAGGCGATATCTTCTAACTAAGAAGATTACATACACCATGAAGGTAATAAATATAAGCGAAATTAAAGGTGTGAAAACAAGCAAACTCTGGATTATGAGGCATTCTTTAAATAATACCAAAGAAGGCTTTGCAAGAAATGTATCGGATGGTAGAAATAAAGTGTATGGATTTATAAAAGGTGTAACCTTTGGAGATACTGATGACATAGACGAAGATACAATCGATGAGTTTCGGGAAAATACTACGGCGCATGTACTTGCCGTTAGTGGATTACACGTTGGGGTAATATATGGGATGCTAAGGCTCATGGCTATGGGGCGCCATGGAGGAATCGTAGGAGTTCTGACGATGTTAGCAATGCTTGGATATGGTGAACTCACTACTTGGAATGTTTCGACTACAAGAGCGGTAATTCTTACATGTACTGCAATTATGGGCTTTTATCTAAAGCGCCCGTTCGATTTATTATCTTCATTGGCTCTATCTTTTATTATGCTGCTGATATATAATCCGTTCTTGCTTTTCAGCGCTAGTTTTCAAATGTCGTTTCTTGCGGTGTGTGGAATTGCTTTTCTCACTGATCCACTTGGCAGATTAATTGGAAAGAGAGGAGGGTTTTTACTAGCGATTCAGCTCTCGATGATTCCTTATACGATGTTTACGTTTAACAAAATTAATCCAATAGGATTTCTGATAAATGTACCAATTGTTGCATTAATAGGTATGCTAGTGCCATTCTCTATATTCGGACTAGCAACGTACTCAATAATCGGTAAAGTTGGAATAATAATTAAAAGCCAGATATTTTATCTGACAGAAATCATAATTAGGCTCAATCACTTGCTTAATATGGGTGGTAAATTCTCATATTCCATTAGCTCTATGAAAATAGCGACATTAATTGCAATCTATGCATTGCTATTTTACATATGTTCAGAGTTCAATATCGTTATGATACTCCGAAAACGTTACTTAGTCGTATTGCAATCAGTGATACTCATTTTATGTATGTCTATTACAATAGGTTATGCGTACCGAAATTTATTTTTGGATTATGAATTGGTATTTATTGATGTCGGACAGGGTGATGGGATACACATACGAACTGACAATTATGATGTACTTCTAGATGGTGGTGGAGAAAGGAAACGTAATATCGGGGAGAAGGTGCTAAAAGAGTACTTTTTGAAGAATGGCTGTAGCAATCTAGATATAAGCATATTTACCCACATGCACATGGATCACTGTAAAGGTGCCATGGAGTTAGGCGAAGTGTATCCTGTAAAACAGTATATGGTTCCGTATCCATACAGATACCAAGTGAAGGGGAGACATTTAAATTTAGTTAGATTCAAAGATAAGATAAGGCTAGAAAAAGGCGTTTGGATAGAAGCTATTTGGCCTATGGATGATAGGATAGCGACGAGTGAATCTGATGATAATGAATTAAATACCGTATACATACTGCACTATAAGGGCGTTAAGATAATGTTAACTGGGGACCTAGTTGAGGCAGATGAACTGGATATGATAGAATACTACAAATCTACTGACGTGTTAAAATGCGATATACTTAAAGTAGCGCATCACGGAAGCAGGTATAGCTCTAATGAAAAGTTTATAGATGCTGTAAACCCGAGAATTGCAATTATCCAGGTTGGTGAACATAATACATATGGCCATCCTAATGCAGGAGTAATAGAGCGCTTTAAAAAGCGTGGGATTAGTGTCTATAGAAATGATAAAGAAGGAGCTATTGGCGTAGATATTAGTAATAACAAGATTAGAATCGATAGGATGATTAAGGATGTCGTTTAAAGAGTTTAGTAAAGATATAAAGAGTGGCGTAATAGGCAGTAATATTTTTCTCTATGGCGAAGAGGGATTCCTTACTGACTGGGCTGTAAAGGGAATTGTAGAAAGCAATTCGAGTGAGGTTGACAGAAAATACGTGGTAACAGATCTCGATGGAGAGACTGTAACAGCGCAGGAAATCGTTGAAACTGCTAATACCATGACCATGTTTGCCAGCACAAGGGTATTGACGGTTAAAAATTATCAGCCACTAATAAAAAAGAGCTCCGTAACTGAAACTGCTCCGATTCTAGAGTATCTCAGCAGCCCAAATCCATCGACGATTCTCTTATTTTATCTGGAGCCACTTGTGAGCCCTGGCAAGAAGGAGAAGTTAAATGCTTTTGCTAGCAAAGTATCGGGGTTATGCAGTACATATAATTTCGAGAGGCTGAATCCATCGGAACTTAAATCATTTGTAAACAAGCGAATTCGCTCAGCCGGAAAGCTGATTGGTGCTCGCGATATGGATTACCTCGTAGATATATCCGGATATCTCAATAATGACAGCGAATATGATTTATACAGGATGGAATCGGACCTTACGAAGCTAGTAAATGCTTCTGATGAAGATAGTGTATCAAAGCAGCTCATAGAAGAGATAATGGTTGGTGATAAGGATAGATTTGTGTTTAACTTCATTGACTATCTACTAGCTGGTAAGAAAAACATGGCTATGCAGCTTTTGATAAATACCATTTCTGCTGGTGAAAACTCAAAAGGTAAAGGAAATGTTTTCTCACTTGCGTCTACGTTAATAGGTCAGTTTGAGATTATGTATGATTCGCTAGAACTAGATGACGAAGGTATGCCTATCAAGGCTATGGCTAAGAACCTTGGAGTGAATGAGTATCGTTTAAAAAAGGCATACTCTGCAGCTAGAAAAGTTGGTAAGCCTAAGATAAAAAAAGCATTAATTGAGCTATACGATACTGATAGATTGCTAAAGACAGGCGAGATGGATAAGAATACATCACTTGAGCTATTTGTCTTTAACTGGTAGCTAATGTAAAAGTACACAAAAATCACCGATAATAAACAAGATAAACGGAAAAAGCTTGAGGCTGTACCTCAAGCTTTATTTTTTAACTGATGCGACTAGCTCTTTTGCAGCTTCAAGTGCATTGCTGCTGTTTGGAGCACCGCTTATTAATCTAGCAAGCATCTCAAGTTTGCCTGCCTCATCTAGGTGAGTGATAACCGTATGAGATTTACCTTCTGAAATCTCTTTATCAATCGAGAAGTTATCATCTCCAGAAGCGGCAATTTGAGGTAAGTGAGTGATACATAATATCTGTCTATGATTGGCAATCTCGCTAAGTTTATGACCTACTACAAGTGCGGTCTTACCGCTGATTCCAGTATCAATTTCGTCAAAGATCATGGTTTCAACGCTGTCACTACTACCGATGATATGCTTGAAGGCGAGCATGATTCGAGAAATTTCACCGCCAGAGGCAATCTTTGCCATCGGTCTCAGAGGTTCACCTGGGTTAGTAGATATCAGGAATTCAACACCGTCATATCCGAGTTCAGAGATGTCGTCATGTCTTGTTATATCGATCTTGAATTCGGAATTTGCAAAAGCAAGGTCCTGAAGTTCCTTGATTATCTCTCTTTCAAGTGAAGCAGCATTGGCCTTTCTAATATTGCTGACTACTTCAGCCTGCGCTTCAAGTTCGCTATATCTTTTGTCGATAAGCTCGGCAAGTCTTTTCTTCTCATCGTCAAGATTATGGATTACGCCTAGCTTACTATCGAGCTCTTCTTTGTATGCGATAATCTCTTCGATGCTCATATTGTATTTTCGCTTAGCATCCTCAATTACACTTAGCCTTGACGATACAAGATCTATCTCTTCCTCTGAGAAGTTGATAGATTCACTTGTATTCCTAAGGTTAGAAGAGATATCTTCAAGGCCATAGTATAGCTCTGAGAAGCTCTCTGATAGTTCGCCTAGCTCTTCGCTGTATGATGCAATGCTCTGAAGCTGATTCATACATGAGCCAATAACACTGAGAACAGGAGGATCTTCAGTTAGCTTGCTATATGAACCGGCAACGGCCTCGTATATTCGCTCGCTGTTACGCATCAATTCTAGCTGCTCTCTTAACTCATCATCTTCACCAGGCTGTAAATCAAGGTTGTCTATGTAGTCAAACTCGAACTGATAGAAGTCCTGCTGTCTACGCGATTCTGACTCGCTTCGGAGTAGCTGATCGTATTCACGTTTGACTTCATGATATAGTTTATAAAGGTCACTAAGTTTACTGAGCTCCTTATCGATAGATCCGTGATTATAGCTATCGGTGATGAGTATATGGTTTTCTGGATCGAGTATCTGCTGGTTATCGTACTGGCCGTGGATGTCAACAAATTCACTGCAAAACTCTCTTAGTTTTGCCAGAGAAACTATCTCTCCATTAAGCTTTGCAACACTTTTTCCTGACCTAAGAAGCTCTCGTGAGATAATAACATCTTCCTCTCCAATATGGCCGACAACTTGAATAAGGGCTTTATCTGTGCCATTTCTGATCATAGAAATATCAGCACGGTCCCCGAGGGCTGTGCTAATGGCCTGCACTAGTACAGATTTACCAGATCCCGTCTCACCAGTGATGATATTGAGAGAGGAACCAAGATCAAATGCCATATGTTCAATTGTCGCAAAATTAGTGATTTCAATACGATCGAGCATTAAGATACCTCAATTTTAATTTATTCTCTTAGGGCAATCATGTCTTCAAACACTTTGAGAATTGCTGCAACATATTCTTCATGTTCAGCAATAATAAGTAGAGTGTTATCTCCGGCAACTGAGCCCACAACGTGTTCGAGCTTCAGACAGTCGATGGCTTCAGCTGCGGCATTTCCACAGCCAGAAAGTGTCTTTACTACGATGAGATTCTGTGCCGAAGCATAGGAGACGATAGTCTCTCTAAAAATTTTGATAAACCTTTCAGAAATCGGCTGAATGTCGAACTTCCCTGATGTGTACTTATAGCGATCCTTATCAATTGATACCTTAACGAGCTGCAGCTCTTTAATATCCCTAGAGATAGTCGCTTGAGTTACTTTGTAGCCTTCCTGCTCGAGTAGATCTTGTAGCTGATCTTGTGTCTCTACTACGTGCTTTTGGATTAGTTCTAATATCTTATTCTGTCTTGAGTAACGCATCTGTCCTCCCAATGATAAAAAGGTTTTCTGTACACAACACACAATAAATTATAGCATAAATTTGCAAGTGAATGAATAAATACGAAACATTAACACTCGTTGTCCTGATTAATAGACAAAATGGCCTGTTTTTGGTAAAATATCGGAGGTGATTAATGATGAGAATTATAGGAATAGACCCAGGTTATGCCATCATGGGATATGGCATTTTAGACTATAATGGCAACCGCTTTAAGACCGTCCATTACGGTTCAATTGAGACGAAGGCGGGAGTGCCGATGCCTGAGCGGTTAAAGTTGCTCTACGACGGGCTGACTGAAATAATTCAGGAGTACAAGCCAGACGAAGCGTCGATAGAGGAGCTTTTTTTTAATAGAAATGTTACGACGGCTATCGGCGTAGGTGAGGCACGAGGAATCGCTCTGCTCGCATGCGTTGAGGGTGGGCTTTCGGTGTCTGAATACACACCAATGCAGATTAAACAAGCCCTTGTAGGCTACGGAAAGGCGGAGAAGAAGCAGGTTCAGACAATGGTCAAGACCATTCTGAATCTAAAGGAAGTCCCTAAGCCTGACGATACAGCTGACGCAGTTGCTGCTGCTATCTGTCACGCACATTCGCGTAATTCCAGAGTGATTGGGAGATAAGAGATAATGATAAGAAATATCAAAGGTGAATACCTTTATTATGACAAGGGATCAATGATTATCGAGACGAGCGGAGGAATCGGCTTTCGCATATACGTTGCGGATACTTCGCCGCTACTTCTCCATCGAGAGGGTGATATTGTAAATATATTTACGTACATGCAGGTCAAGGAAGATGGCATGTCGCTTTATGGTTTCTCAAAGCTTGATTCTTTGAATCTGTTCGAACAGCTAATCACCGTAAAAGGTGTTGGCCCCAAGGCGGGTCTCGCGATTATGTCGACGGGGTCAGCTGATGAGATTAAATACAGTATCGCCAATAAAGATGCTACTGCAATTGCTAAGGCACAGGGTGTAGGCAAGAAGACTGCGGAGCGTGTAATTCTTGAGCTATGCGATAAGGTTGACTCGGTTCCTATGCCAGATATGGGAGGAACGACTCCAGTTCCTATTCCTGGGCTTGATAAAGCGAGGCAAGAAGCTGTTATGGCACTCACTACACTTGGTTATTCGAAAACTGAGGCTGAAGATGCAATCGGTCACGTAACCGATGAAGGACTTGATACGGAGACTTACATCAAGAAAGCTCTTAAGTATCTGCTATAGAAGAAGGATTGGGAAATGCTAGATAACATCACATCAACTAAGGTTATACCGAATGAGATAAACGGGGAGTTCACGCTCAGACCCCAGTATCTAAGTGAGTACTGCGGTCAGTCAGTTGCGAAGGAGAACTTGTCTATATATATTGAAGCTGCTAAGAAGCGCGGTGAGTCACTAGACCACGTGCTTTTCTACGGACCTCCAGGTCTTGGTAAGACTACACTTGCAAATATTATTGCAAATGAACTTGGAGTAGACATCAAGATTACGTCAGGACCCGCAATCAGCAGGGCTGGCGACTTAGCCGCTATTCTTACGAATTTAAATGAGAATGACGTCCTCTTCATAGATGAGATTCACAGGCTAAATCGTTCAGTTGAAGAGGTCCTGTATTCCGCTATGGAAGACTTTGCACTAGATATCATTATCGGAAAAGGACCTGCGGCTAGATCTCTTCGAATTGATATCGCAAAATTCACGTTAGTCGGAGCTACAACGAGGGCTGGAAGCCTTTCAGCACCATTAAGAGATAGATTTGGAATAATCACAAAATTCGAATTCTATACTCACGAGGAAATCAGGAATATTCTACTTCGCTCTGCAAAGGTTCTCGGCATAGAGATAGACGATGAGTCCCTCGATGAATTAGCTAGCAGATCGAGAGGGACACCAAGAATCGGAAATAGACTGCTCAAGAGGGCGAGGGATTTTAGTGAAGTTATAAGTGATGGACAGCTTAATATCGAAGTGACACGTAAAGCACTAGAAGCACTCGGCGTGGATGAACTCGGACTGGATAAGCTAGACAGGCAGATCCTCGAGACGATAATCAAGAGCTTTGGCGGTGGACCGGTTGGAATTGAAACTATTGCTAGTGCGATCGGCGAAGAGAGGGTGACACTCGAGGATGTCAATGAACCGTTCCTCATTCAGTCAGACCTCATGTACCGTACGCAGAAAGGACGTATGGTTACTAAGCTTGCATATGAATACCTAGGACTGATGTCCTATTACAAAGAAGATTAATAAGGGGCGCGGCGGATATGTGCTATATGTATCCGTAATCGCGCCTCGCTGATTAGAACTGGAGAATACAGAATAAATGAGACTAGAAGATTTTGATTACGAGCTTCCGAGAGAGCTAATCGCCCAGACACCGTCGCTAAAAAGGGATGAGTGTAGGCTGATGGTGCTCGATAGAGCTAAGAATACGATAGAGCATAGACATTTCTACGATATTCTAGAGTACCTGCATGAAGGCGACTGTCTTGTCGTAAATGATTCGAGGGTAATTCCTGCAAGACTGTACGGAATCAAAGAGAAGACGGGTGCACATATAGAGCTACTTCTTATCAAACGCCTAGAGGGTGATAAGTGGGAGAGCCTTGTTAAGCCTGGAAAGAGACTTAAGGAAGGCGATACTGTGGTTCTAGATGAGAACAAGCTTTTTAAGGCGAACATCTTAGGTTTTAAAGACAAAGAAAACGGAACACGTATAATAGAGTTCGAATACGAAGGTATATTTATGGAACGCCTCGAAGAAATTGGAAGTATGCCACTTCCACCGTATATCGAGCGAGACGCGGAAAATGACGATAAGGAGAGATATCAGACCGTATACAGCAAGGTGGATGGGTCTGTGGCTGCTCCGACGGCAGGTCTTCATTTTACAGATGAACTACTTGAGAAGGTGAGGGAAAAAGGCGTCGAAATCGCGTACGTAACACTTCATGTCGGCATCGGAACCTTTAGACCGGTCAAGGTGGATAATATCGAGGACCACAAGATGCATTTTGAGGAATACACCATAGCCCCTGAGACGGCTGAAACCATAAACCGAGCAATTAGAGAGGGCAGGAGGGTTATATCCGTTGGCACGACCTCTACGAGAACTCTTGAGAGTGCTGCAAAGCAGGTTGACGGTGTGTGGCAGATTGAGAGCGGACATAGCAGCACAGGGATATTCATTTATCCGGGGTATAAATATAAGGTCGTGGATGGACTTATTACAAATTTCCACCTTCCAAAGTCGACTCTGATCATGCTTGTCTCGGCGCTATACGATAGGGAGCACATTATTGCGGCTTATGAAGAGGCTGTGCGTGAGAGATATAAGTTCTTTAGCTACGGCGATGCGATGTTTATAAAGTAGGAGTTTGAGATGAAAGAATCACTTAGTTTTGAGCTAATAAAAAAGGACGCTCGCACTGGAGCAAGGCGCGGCAGGATTACGACACCTCACGGTACTATTGAGACGCCCGTATTCATGCCGGTTGGCACTCAGGCTACGGTAAAGGCGATGAAGCCTGAAGATGTTGAAAAGACAGGTGCGGAGATTATACTTGGAAATACTTATCATCTATACCTTAGACCTGGTGAGGACATCGTCCGTGAAGCTGGTGGGTTACATAAGTTCATGAACTGGCATCGTCCTATCCTTACAGATAGTGGTGGTTTTCAGGTATTTTCGCTTGGAAAATTCCGCAAGATAACCGAGGAAGGGGCTAAGTTTAAATCATACATAGATGGCTCATCTCATATGATGACCCCAGAGAGCTCGGTCGAAGTGCAGACGGCGCTGGGTTCAGATATCATGATGGCGTTCGATGAATGTGTTGCATATCCTGCTGAAAAGAAGTATGTCGCTAGATCTCTAGAGCGCACTACAAGATGGCTTAGACGCTGCGACGATCACCACAGGAGGCTAGAGGCTAAATCCGCTATGGAAACAGGCGCTGATACTATGAAGCAGGCGCTTTTTGGAATCATGCAGGGCGGAATGTTCAAGGATCTTCGAGAACTAAGCGCAAAGCAAATTACGGAGATAGACCTGCCTGGTTATGCAATCGGCGGATTGTCCGTCGGTGAGCCAAAGGAAATCATGCTCGATGTACTTGATGACTGCGTCGACCTACTACCTGAAGATAAGCCAAGATACCTTATGGGGGTTGGAACCCCAGATTACCTGTTCGAAAGTGTTGAGCGAGGAGTCGACATGTTCGACTGTGTACTGCCAACAAGGCTAGCAAGGCATGGCATGGCGATGACGAGCAGAGGTAAAATCAATATCAAGAATGCTGCATTTGCAAGGGATTTCAGCACTTTAGATCCAGATTGTGATTGCTATTGCTGCAGAAATTATTCGCGTGCATATTTAAGGCATCTATTTAAGAATGATGAGATACTGTGCTCGATGTTGCTATCAGAACACAATATTCATTTCTTGGTAAATATGATGAAAAACATCAGAAAAGCAATTGAGGAGGATAGGTTCCTAGAGTATAAGAGGGAATTCTATAACAAATATGGAGAATTTTAAGATCTGTCCGATCTCCGAGCACTGCGGAGGATGTCTGTATCAGGGTGTCTCATATGAAGAGCAGCGCGCGGAGAAGGAAAATATAATCAGAGAGCAGCTGACGAGGCGCAAGGTCGACGATTCTGTATTCTGTGGTCTAGTTCCGGCTCTCTCAGAATACAGATATAGAAATAAGATGGAGTATACGTTCGGCGACCTTGAAATCGGTGGTGAACTTACCCTAGGTATGCACAAGAAGAGACACTTCATGTCGATTGTTACATGCGACGAATGTCAACTGGTTCCTATGGACTTCAACAGGGTGCTTCGTGCAACACTTGATTTCTGTGTAGAAAAAGGATATTCGTTCTATCATAAGAAATCGCATCAAGGTCTTCTTCGTAATCTCGTAGTTCGTCACGGAGTAAAGACTAATGAGCTGCTAGTTAACATAGTTACAAGCAGTGAAGATGGATTTGATGAACAAGCTTACCTTGATATGCTGCTAGGACTTAAGCTAGATAATGAGCTTATCGGTGTTATGCGCACGTTCAATGATAGCCTAGCAGATGCCGTAATCAACGAAGGAGTAAAAATTCTATTTGGCCGTGATTACTACAACGAGGAAATTCTCGGGCTAAAGTTTAAGGTAAATGCCTTTTCATTCTTCCAAACTAATATCGAAGCGGTTGAAAGATTGTATAGCGAAGCGCTTGCGCTAATTCCGGAACTTGACTCAAAAGTCGTATACGACCTGTACTGCGGAACTGGGACCATTTCTCAGCTTATGGCATCTAAAGCCAAGAAGGTGTACGGAATTGAGATAGTGCAGGATTCAGTTGATGCAGCAATTGATAATGCCAAGATGAATAATATAGATAACTGTCATTTTATCTGCGGCGACGTTAAAGCGAAGCTTGATGAGGTGACTGAGAAACCCGATATGATAGTTGTGGATCCACCACGAATGGGAATGCACGACAAGGTAGTGGAGATGCTGTCTAGCTACGGCATAGAACAGATTCTCTATATCTCATGTAATCCTAATACCATGGCGATGAATTTGGAGAAGTTCTCTGAGCTGGGGTACGAGCCTGTGGTGATGAAGGCGTATGATAATTTTCCGAAGACGAAGCATGTGGAGTCGGTAACACTACTTTCACGAACTACTCTATAGTTCGTGAAAGTAGATGTATCACCCACGCAAGGCACGCCAAAGAAAACGAGCAAGGCGAAGTTTGATTTGTTGCGGGCTACTGCGGAGTCATAATACTAAAAACTAGTATCAGAACTGCAAACTAAAAGCTGGTACTGCCCACGCGACAGCTGTCCAAGAGCTAGGAGCGAGGCGACGTTGCGATTGGAGACAGCGAACCGCGGAAGCCAGAACATAGTCACGAGCTAGAAAGTAGCGAAGTAGAAGTAGATGTACGTCTCACGCAAGGCACGCCAAAGAAAACGAGCGAAGTGAAGTTTGATTTGTAGCGGGCTACTGCGGAGGCATAATAAAAAAACTAGTATCAGAAATGCAAACTAAAAACTGGTACTGCCCACGCGACAGCTGTCCAAGAGCAAGGAGCGAGGCGACGTTGCGATTGGAGACAGCGAACCGCGGAAGCCAGAACATAGGAACGAGCTACAAAGTAGCGAAGTAGAAGCAGATGTACGTCCTATGCAAGGCACGCCAAAGAAAACGAGCGAAGTGAAGTTTGATTTGTAGCGGGCTACTGCTGACTGAGGGTGTGTCAAAACCACAATGACAATCAAGATTAAAATAAAATGTAGAAAACTAAGGCTTATTCTAAGTCTATCGTTAAAAGGTATCGGTAGTTTGGAATAAGCCTTGTTATTTGAGAGGAAATAAGGTTGAGTGGGAACATATCTGTAGAAAAGAGGTTACACTAGAGAAATGTGAGTAAACAAGAATACCGAGTACGATGCAATTGCAAATGAGATTGATGCTCAAGTGGAAAGAAGGCATCAATTGTAACCAGGGATGCCGAACAGGAAATGTTAAAAAGTGAAACGATGAGATCCTACAGTTACTACAGACACAGATAAACCGTGTTACGGAGTATGATGAGTAGATGGTAAAAAGGCTTATCGAGATGATTACGGTTTTTGATGACAAGCTTATCTTTGAATGTAAATCCGGCATGATGTTTGAACTTAAGAGATAATTGAATATAGAATATGATGCGGACACCTTGTAGTAATGCAGGGTGTTTTGTCATTTATAGAAAATTTATAGTTAGATATATTGATAAGTATAAATGTATTTGATATGATAAGTGTAAATTTACAGGAAGGAGTGGATACTATGAGTTATAAAGAAGATGTTCGTATGATTAAGGCTTTGGCAGATGAAAATAGACTTCGTATTTTGGAATGTTTGCATCACGGAGAAAAATGTGCCTGCGTTATACTTGAAGAGTTATCCATTACCCAATCGACTCTTTCTCATCATATGAAATTGCTTTGCGACTGTAGGCTTGTCGATTCTAGAAAAGATGGGCGATGGATGCACTACTCAATTTCAGAGGAAGGGAAAAAACGTTTTAAGGATATGTTTTCTTACTATCTTGAAACCACGGATTCAGATGGTGGATGCAGCTGCGATAAGTGCGAATAATATATATTAGGCAATCAGTAAGATTGCCTTTCTCTTAAACAAACACATTGATATATGTAAAACTATAAAACAATAAGGAGGTCAGATATGCAATTCTTAAGTGAGTTTTGGATGTTTATTCAAGACCAAGTTCTAGGAATGAAGTGGCTTAGTACATTGATAGGACAGTTCTTAAACTTTTTTGGTCTTGATACATCTGGGAAGATTGGAGGCAGTGTTCAATTTTTTATCTATGATGTGATAAAAATTATTTTCTTGCTCTGTGTACTGATTTTTATCATCAGTTACATCCAGAGTTTCTTTCCACCAGAAAGAACTAAGAAGATACTTGGAAGATTTCATGGAATCGGTGCAAACATCATAGCTGCATTATTAGGAACCGTTACACCGTTTTGCTCTTGTTCATCCATCCCACTATTTATTGGATTTACAAGTGCCGGATTACCATTAGGAGTTACATTCAGTTTCCTTATTTCGTCTCCAATGGTAGACCTTGGTTCGCTGGTACTCTTGATGAGTATCTTTGGAACTAAAGTGGCAGTGGTTTATGTGTTGCTCGGTCTTGTGATTGCAGTTGTAGGAGGAACACTTATCGAAAAACTTCACCTTGAAAATCAGGTAGAAGAATTTATAAGAAATGCAAAGCAAATCGATATTCCACAGGAAGAACTAATGGTTAAAGAAAGAATAAAATATGCGTGGGAGCAGGTTGTTGAAACATTTAAAAAAGTCTTCCCATATATTCTTGTTGGTGTTGGAATAGGAGCTTTTATTCACAACTGGATACCGGAAGATGTTATAGTGAGATTTCTTGGTACTGGTAATCCATTTGGTGTCATTATTGCCACAATTGCAGGAGTTCCGATGTATGCAGATATCTTCGGATGCATTCCTATTGCAGAAGCACTGCTTGCTAAAGGGGCAAGGTTGGGCGTTGTGTTGGCTTTTATGATGGGAGTAACCACACTATCTCTTCCATCAATTATTATGCTGAAAAAGGCAATCAAACCAAAACTTTTAGGTCTGTTCATTGGAATCTGTACCGTAGGAATTATTATTGTTGGTTATGCATTTAATGCATTTCAATATTTACTTGTTTAACAGGAGGAAAAGACTATGTCATTATTTGGATTAGGAAAGAAAAAAGAAGAAGCTAAGGTAGAGTTAGCTTGTGCCTGTAATGGAGAAGTAGCTACTTATGAAGCATCATCATGTTGCTGTGGCGGTCAACAAGTAGAAAACTGTTGTGGTGGAGACAATAAGGTTACAAGCATTAAGGTTCTTGGTGCTGGGTGTAAAAGCTGTCATGATCAGTATGAAAATGTTAAAAAGGCCATTGAAGAACTAGGGTTAGAAATTGAAGTAGAATATATCACAGATATGGAAAAAGTTATGGCTTACGGTGTTATGAGTATGCCTGCCATTGTTGTGAATGAAACAGTTGCTTCAATGGGGAAAGTATTAAAGAGTGCTGAAGTAATTAAGCTGCTTGGAAGTTGGGATTTTAATGGTAAAGAAAAAGAGTGAAGGAATTAATTTTTTCCAAAAGTATCTTACAATCTGGGTATTTATATGTATGGTAGTTGGAGTAATCATTGGTAAGTTATTACCGACCATACCAAACGCACTAGGTAATCTTGAAATATCTGGGATATCGATTCCGATTGCAATACTTATCTGGATTATGATTTATCCAATGATGCTTAAGGTGGATTTTCAGAGTATTAAACAAGTGGGAAAGAATCCTAAAGGACTTTTCATTACATGGATTACAAATTGACGGATGCGTCTGGTGGCTTGCCGTTCTCGCAGAAAGAATGGGATTGGATTTTGAGGATTGTGTAGAATAATTCCTGAATGAACGTTTGACATCCTTGGACATACAGGCAACGTAGTGTTCATTCGTTTCATGCTGAAGCAGTTACCCGTTTAGTTAAGTCAGGTACTGACGCAAACTAAAAGCTGGTACTGCCCACGCGACAGCTGTCCAAGAGCAAGGAGCGAGGCGACTTTGCGATTGGAGACAGCGAACCGCGGAAGCCAGAACATAGGAACGAGCTACAAAGTATAGAAATGCCTTGAAATCAAAGGGGTTAGTGAAAAATGCATAGACTTGGAAAGAGGGGGTGCATTGAGATTTTAGAGTATTTGGCAATAGTTCTGACACTGGAAATAGGTGGTTGTGGCTGTAGAACTGTTTTCTTACTGTCGAGACTATATGACAATTGGCAAAGACGCTTTTTAGTGTTCATATATTTTCTATAGGCAACTTGACGAATATTGAATTTTGATTTATTATTAAATATAAATTCAGTATTAGGATAGAAAGAGGCGTGCTATGGCACAAGTATTAAAAGAAGAAGTTAGGAATAGAATACTCGAAGCAGCAGAAAAAGTATTTTATAAAAAGGATTATAGAGGTTCCAAATTAACAGAAATTGCAAAAGAAGCAGATATTCCTGTAGCACTAATTTATACCTATTTCAAAAATAAGGAAGTTTTGTTTGACGCAGTAGTAAGTTCTGTTTATATAAACTTCGAGTCAGCTTTTAATGAGGAAGAATCTTTGGAAAAAGGTTCTGCTTCTGAAAGATTTGATGAGGTTGGAGAAAATTATATTCATGAACTTTTAAAAGAGCGTAAGAAGTTAATTATTTTAATGGATAAAAGCTCAGGTACAAAGCATACAGAAGCAAAACAAAAACTCATATCGCAAATGCAGGTTCATATTGAAGTAAGTTTAAAAAGACAATCTAAACAGGAATATGATCCAATGCTTGCTCATATTTTAGCTAGTAACTTTACAGAGGGGCTTCTCGAAATAGCAAGGCACTATCAAAGTGAAAAGTGGGCAAAAGACATGTTAAAACTTATTGCAAGGTGTTACTACAAGGGCGTGGAATCCCTATAATTAGCACTAAAAAATAGACTTTGCGTAATCAGCAAAGTCTTACTTTAAACCTTAATACTGAATTAAAATTCAATATTATTCAATTTTGAAAGGAGCGTTGTTCATGCCAGAAAAAGAATTAAGGAAAAAAGTGATTGGGAAAAACGGCTTATCCAATTCACTTCTTGCTTTAAAAATAGTATTTGATTTGATACCACAAATCTTACTTGTATATTTGATTAGTTCTTTAATCACAAACAATATTAACGAAGGTAATTTAAAGTATATATTCTTGGGAATCTTTATATCGTTTGTATTAAAAGGCGTGTTTTACTATTTTGCAACAAAGGTTGCCCATGAGAAAGCATACGAAAAATTGACAGAACTTAGGATAGATATTATCGGGCATCTAAAAAAACTAAGTTTGGGATTTTTCAAAGAACATAATACAGGGGAGCTTATGAACATTGTTCAGCATGATGTGGAGCAAGTGGAAGTATACCTTGCTCATGGTCTTCCTGAAATAATGGCAGTTACGCTTCTGCCTACCATTATTTTCATAGCTATGATTTTTGTAGACTGGCGTCTTGCTCTTGGAATGATTGCCGGAGTTCCACTCATGTATTTGGTAAAAATTCTTTCACAGAAAACAATGGATAAGAACTTTGCTATTTACTTTAACCATGAAAACAAGATGAGAGAAGAGCTAATGGAATATGTAAAAAATATCTCCGTGATTAAGGCTTTTGCTAAAGAAGAGGAGATTAGCGAAAGAACATTAAAAACGGCAAGAGAGTATATTTACTGGGTTAAAAAGAGCATGGGAGCAATTGCAATTCCAATGGGACTCATTGACATATTTATGGAAATTGGAGTAGTTATTGTCATGATTTTGGGAAGTATATTTCTTTATTATGGAGAAATAACAACACCTAAATTTATACTCGCAATTATTCTATCATCTGCGTTTACAGCATCCATAAGCAAGACAGCCACTCTACAACATTTTTCTATTGTATTTAAGGAGGCATTAAAGGCGATTGGAAAAGTTTTAACAGTTCCACTTCCAAATAAAAAGATAGAACAAGGTTTAGAATTTGGAAACATAGAATTTAAAGATGTGAATTTTGCGTACGGAAAAGATGGCTTTGAGCTTAAAGATATCAATTTGACTTTTAAGAAAAATAGCTTGAATGCCTTTGTAGGGGCAAGTGGTTGTGGGAAAAGTACTGTATCTAATTTACTTATGGGATTTTGGGATGCTGACAGCGGACGAATAGAAATAAATGGGAAAGATATAAAGGATTACAGTCAGGAAAATATTTCAAATCTTATTGGAAGTGTCGGGCAGGAGGTCATCCTATTCGATTTAAGTATTTTTGACAATATTGCAATCGGGAAACATAATGCGACAAAAGAAGAAGTCATAGAAGCTGCTAAAAAAGCAAGATGCCATGATTTTATTTCTGCTTTACCAAATGGATATGAAACACGAATAGGTGAAATGGGAGTTAAGTTATCCGGTGGAGAAAAACAAAGAATCTCCATAGCAAGAATGATACTTAAAAATGCACCGATTTTAATATTAGATGAGGCAATGGCAGCTGTTGATAGTGAAAATGAAAGACTAATAGGTGAAGCGATTGATGATTTAAGTAAGGATAAAACCATCATTACAATTGCTCATCATCTAAATACGATTAGAGATTCAGACCAAATTATTGTTATGGATAAGGGTGTTGTTCTTGATGCAGGAAGCCATGAAGAGTTGATGAAAAGATGTGATTTTTATAAGGATATGGTTGATGCACAGAACAAAGTTGATAGATGGAATTTGAAAGATAATAGTCTTTCACGAGCAGGGAACAGAGTGGACTGCGAGTGTACGGAGGTGGTAACAGAAAATGCTTAGAGAAATGTTAAAACTACTTACAAAAATCGGCAAGAGAGATTTGATTATATCAAGTGTATTCTTTGCACTTTATGGACTAAGCTCCATAGCCATGATTGTCATCGTATTTTCTATACTGTTCCAAATCTTTGATGGGACGAGTTTAGCAAGCCTATATAAATATTTTATTGCGATTGGAATACTTGTAGTCTTCAAAGGTATTTGTAATATGGTCGCAGATATGAAAAAGCATAGTGCAGGTTTTGATATTGTTCAGCAAATAAGAGAGCGCATGATTATCAAATTAAAGAAATTCAGCTTAGGATTTTATACCAATGAAAGACTGGGAGAGATCAATACAATTTTACACAAAGATGTTGATAATATGTCCCTTGTTGTAGGACACATGTGGTCGAGAATGTTTGGTGATTTTTTGATAGGTGCAGTCGTATTTGTTGGTCTTGCAAGTATTGATTTCAAACTTTCTATTATTATGGCTGTATCTGTTCCGATTGCACTTATCTTTCTATATCTGACAATTAAGCAATCTGAAAAAATAGAAAATCAGAACAACTCAGCACTTCTTGATATGGTTAGCTTATTTGTTGAATATGTTAGAGGAATACCTGTATTAAAGAGTTTTTCAAACAATAAGAGCTTGGATAATGAGCTTATGAATAAGACAAAAAAGTTTGGAGAAACAAGTAAAGTAGCTTCAAGATTCAAGGCAAAACAGCTATCTATATTTGGGTTTTTACTGGATATTGGATATTTAGTTCTTTTAATTATAGGAGCAATACTTGTTACAAAGGGAAGTCTTGATGTACTTCATTTTATTATCTTTGCAGTAATTTCAAAAGAGTTTTATAAGCCGTTCGCGTCTATGGAACAACACTATATGTACTATGTTTCGGCGATAGATAGTTACGATAGACTTTCAAGAATTTTATATGCAGATGTAATCCCGGATAAAGTGAATGGAACTGTTCCGAAAGATAATGATATAGCTTTTGAAAATATAGATTTTTCTTATGAAAAAGATGAATTTAAAATGGAAAAATTGAGCTTTTCTATTGCTGAAAAACGGGTGACAGCCTTAGTTGGAGAATCAGGTAGTGGAAAGACTACTATAACCAACTTGCTTTTAAGATTTTATGATGTGCATAAAGGAAAAATTACACTCGGAGGAACTGATATAAGGGATATTCCTTATGATGAACTTTTGGATCGTATCAGCATTGTTATGCAGAATGTTCAACTGTTTGATAACACGATTGAAGAAAATATCAGAGTAGGTAAAAAAGGAGCTACAAAAGAGGAAATCATTAAAGCTGCAAAGAAGGCAAGGATACATGATTTCATTATGAGTTTGCCAAAAGGTTATGAAACTGATATTGGAGAAAATGGTGGGATTCTTTCAGGTGGACAAAGACAAAGAATATCTATTGCAAGAGCTTTTCTAAAGGATGCACCTATTTTAATTCTTGATGAAATGACAAGTAATGTTGATCCTGTAAATGAATCTTTGATACAAGATGCCATTACGGAACTTGCAAAGAATAGAACTGTACTTGTAGTGGCTCATCATTTAAAAACAATTCAAAAAGCTGACCAAATTCTCGTATTTCAAAAAGGAAATTTACTTGAAAAAGGAAAGCATGGGGAACTTCTTGAGAAAGATGGCTACTATACAAAATTATGGAAAGCTCAGTACGGGGTATAATCATGATTTTGTTAAAAGATGTTTCTTATGAATGGGAAGATGGGCGAACTGCTTTAAAAAATATCAATCTTGAAATTAAAAAAGGTGAATTTGTTTTAATTTCAGGGAAAAGTGGAAGTGGTAAAAGCACTCTTGGAAGTGTAATGAATGGTCTTATTCCACATTATTACAAAGGCAAAATGAAAGGAGAAGCCTTTGCGTCCGGAAAAGATATAAGCAAATTATTACTTCATGAAGTAGGGCATATTGTAGGGAGTGTATTTCAAGATCCACGAAGTCAGTTTTTTACGACAACGACAGATGAAGAAATAGCTTTTGGGCTTCAAACTATCTGCAAATCAAGAGATGAAATCAAACAGAGAGTAGAAGAAGTATATGTTGAGCTAGATATTGAGGAACTGAAAGGAAAATCTGTTTTTGAATTATCAAGCGGACAGAAACAAAAGATAGCTATTGCAAGTATCTATGCGATGAATCCGAAAGTTTTAATTTTAGATGAACCTTCAGCAAATTTGGATATGAAAGCAACATTTGATCTGTTTTTAATTTTGGAAAAATTAAAGAAAAAAGGAACAACAGTTGTTCTAATTGAGCATCGTTTGTACTATGCAAAATCTATATTTGACCGTTTTCTTTTGGTGAAAGATGGAGAGATTGCACAGGACTTGAGTCGGGAAGAAGTTATCCATCTTGAAGGGGAGTTTTGGGATGAGAATGGACTAAGAACCCTTGAATTAGAAGAATATAGGATAAGTGAGAAGAAAGATTCATATCAATTAAATGATGAAAGTATCAGCGGAAAAGGCTTGAAATTTTGCTATCCGAATGTAGCTAAGGATGTAAAGAAACAAAAACAGTACATTTTAAATCATCTTGATTTCAATATTGAGTGCGGAACAGCCATTGGTCTTATCGGCTTAAATGGTACCGGAAAAACTACCTTTGCAAGAGTGATTTCAGGACTTGAGAAGATAAAAGAGGGGAAAATATGGGTGGAAAAAGATAAGTCGCTTAATCATAAAGATTTAATGGATATGTCATATTTTGTCTTTCAAGATTCAGACTATCAGTTGTTTTCGGAAAGTGTACTTGATGAAATGCTACTTGGTATGGAGGGTAAAGATAAAAAAGAAAATACTCAAAATGCAAAGTCTATTTTGAGTGTACTTGGCTTAGACAAATACATTGATAAGCATCCGTTTGCTTTATCAAGAGGAGAAAAACAAAGACTGACAATAGCTTGTGGAATGATGAAACGGGCAAAGATTTTCATCTATGATGAACCAACATCAGGTTGTGATAAAGCCTCAATGCTTTCCGTCGCAAAACTGATTGAAGAACAATTGAAAAATGGGACAACCGTTTTGGTAATAAGTCATGATTTTGAGTTTTTAGCAAACACAGTGAGCAAGCTGTGGGTAATGGGAGATGGAAAAATAGAAACTGTTTTAGATATGAGTGAAAGTAATAAATTTCTCATATTAGACAAGATGAGAGGAGGTAGAGAGCTTGTCAGATAGAAAAACTGTAGATCCTAGAATAAAACTTACTCTACTTCCAATTGCCTCCTTTACGAGCTTTTTCATAAGCGATACAATTCTACTTTTTGTACTAATTGTTTTTGCCTTTTTTCTATATTTATATAGTGGGATGTGGAAAAGAGCGTTACGCTTGATCTTGTTTTTTGTGCTTTTATACTACATAGAGTTAGGGCTTGGAAAATTTTGTGAAGCAAGTATTGTATTTGCAATATATATGTTTATTTACTTTGCATCAAGAATGACCTTAATCGCTATGTTTGGCGGATATATAACAAAGACTACAAATGTAAGTGAAATGCTTGAAGCGTTAAATAGAATGAAAGTACCAAGAAGCATTGGTATACCTTTTAGTGTTTTGCTTAGGTTTGTACCAACTATAAAAATAGAACTCAAGGCATTAAAAGAGAATATGAAGATTCGAGGAATTGTAAAAAGCAGATTTTTCCCGTTGCTACATCCAATTAAATATATTGAATATACGCTTGTTCCGCTTTTAATGAGAATGATTAAGATTTCAGATGAACTGTCAGCTTCAGCACTTATTAGAGGACTTGATAGTGATGAGAAGAGGGTAACATTATCAGAATTGCGGTTTAGAAAAACAGACTTAATGATTGGACTATTAGGGGCTTTGATGGTTGCTCTTGTGATAGTAATACAGAAAATTTATTAGGAGGACTTTTATGAAAAACAAATTGAATGGTCGTGATTTTATTACAATCGGAATCTTTAATGCAATTGGAATTGTCATATACATGGCGGTTGCATTTGCTATGGCAACAACAGTTATTGGAGGATTTATTGCTTCAGGAGTTAGCTTTATGATAGCTGCTACCGTTTATATTCTTATGGCTGTAAAAGTTAAAAAGAAGGGTGTATTTACAATATCAGGAACGCTTCTTGGTTTAATTGCGTTGTCAGGAGGACATTTACCTCATGCAGTCTTTGCTGTAATCGGTGGAATTATATGTGATTTGATTATAGGAAATTATGAGAGCAAAGGACGAATGATTATTGGATATGGAACATTTGCATTAGCAGATTTTTTAGGAACAGTAATTCCTGTAATTATATTCGGGACAGCTTCTTTTGTGGAAAGAGCATCAAAATGGAAAATGAGCGAAACACAAATAAATGAAGCATTATCTTATTTCAAAGTTTCGTGGGCAGTAGGATTTGGCTTGATAACATTTGTTCTTGCTTGCATAGGAGCATTTGTTGCAACAAGGATACTTGAAAAACATTTTGAAAAAGCAGGAGTGATTTAATTAATCTTTGTTTGTGAAGGCAGATGGCATAAAAAGCATGACTGTCGAATAGGGATTTGAGGAAAATTCAAAAATATTTAAATGGGGATTTAAGGTATATTACGCTTTACGTAAACGGGGATTTGGGGTAAAATCATTATAGTGAGGTGATTACATGGGGACAACAGTCTTTAAAAGGAAAATATATAATGAAATTCTTGAATGGAAAAACAATCGAAGCGATAAGTATGCACTTTTGATAAGAGGAGCTAGACGTGTTGGAAAATCAACGATTGTCGAGGAGTTCGCAAGTAAAGAATTCAAATCATATATAATGCTTGATTTTGCTCGTACCAGTAAAGACATCAATAGCTTATTCGAGGATCTGTATAGTCTGGATTTTTTCTTTCTCCAACTGCAACAGCTGACTGGTGTTAGACTGTATGAGCAGGAATCAGTAATCATATTTGATGAGGTACAGCTTCTGCCTAAGGCAAGGCAGGCTATTAAGTATCTTGTTGAGGACGGAAGATATAAATATATAGAGACGGGTTCACTTTTGTCTATAAGAAAAAATACGAAGGATATTCTCATACCAAGCGAGGAACATAAAATAGATATGTACCCCCTGGATTTTGAAGAATTTCTGTGGGCAATCGGAGATGAAGTAACTGCAGATACAATTAGAATTCTGATGGAAAATAAAAGACCGGCCGGTAATACGATGCATAGGAGTCTGATGCGTATTTTTAGGCTGTATATGCTTGTTGGCGGTATGCCTCAGGCAGTTGAAACATATTTGGCAGATAATAATCTGCAGGCAGTTGATGAAGCTAAAAGAGAAATTGTAGATTTATACGAGGAAGATTTCACAAAAATAGATGGGACAGGTCTTGCGGGAGATGTCTACGATGCGATTCCAGCTAGCCTTAGCGGTAATGCATCAAGATATGTTTTGGCAAATGCTAGAGCTGGCATCAAGTCAGGACAAATGAAGGAACTTGTACCTGATATGTTGAGTTCCTATACAGTGCTTATTGCATATCATGCTAATAATCCAAGTGTAGGAATGTCGCTTGAGAAGGATGCGGGGCGCTATAAGCTTTTTACATCTGATGTAGGATTGTTTGTAACTCTTGCTTTCAGAGATAAGAAGTACACTGAAAATATAATCTATAATAAACTGCTTTCTGATAAACTAGAGGCAAACCTGGGGTATGTATACGAGAATGCAGTCGCTCAGATGCTAACTGCTAAAGGAAATAAACTTTTTTATTATACAATGGGGAGTGAAACTTCAAATCATTTGCATGAAATCGACTTTCTAATATCAACAGGCGATAAAATATGTCCGGTGGAAGTTAAATCAGGAAACTATAGAAATCATAAATCGCTGGACAATTTTTGTAGAAAATTCAGTAACCGCATAAGAGATAAATACGTCGTTCATACGAAGGATTATAAGTGGGAAAATGGCATTAATTATATCCCTGTGTATATGGTGCCGTTTTTATAGAATCGAAAGATGTACAGATAAAAAAATCCCGTAGGTACATGTACAGGTTCCAGTTTGTAGGGAGAGCAAAATGTTAAAGATAAAAGATTTTACATTTCAAGAAGATTGGGAGAATAGAAGGAGTTGTCTGATGTTCTTTAAAGCAGACCTGGAGGAAAGCGCTTCATGGGCTGTAGACATTGGGTTTAAGCCAGGCGATTTTGAGGGAAATGAGATTTCCCCGTCACTCTGTATCAATCCGATAGATACGGATAAGAGCACTGTAAAGGAATTGGTGGGGACTACATTTTCAGTAAAGACAGCTTTGGATAGTGAAGAGCGTGAGGATTCATTTTATATTTATGAAAATGAACCGTTGCTTGAATACAGGATAGAAATCTTAGACATAGTAGAGGCAAAAGCCCATATAAAATGCAATGGGGTGCTTATTCTTGACGGCTATGCGGAGCCGTGGATAGAAGAAAGATTCCAAATAGACAGTTGGATTCCGGTAATAGAATCGGTGCAGGATTGGGATAAGTTGTCCTTATGACGGAATAATCCATTCGGCGGTTATCCGATGATTCATGCAATTTACGTTATCGCAGAAATATTTAGAATTAAAGGAAAAGTTAAGAGCTGAGGAGTTATAGATGGTTATATTAGAATTGCATCAAGGCAATTACTCAAAAGACCTAGTTGCATTTGATTCGTTAGAAGAAGGAAGAGAATTTGTATCTAAAATACCCGGATATACAATAGAAAAGGAATATCAGCTTGAATACGAATATTTTAATCCTAAAGACATACCAGATTATACGGAATTTATCTATAACGGCAATATTGTTCCTTTCTCTAGATTTATGTTTGATTCTGAGGAAAATGTTGAGATCATTTGGAAAGAGCTTTCAAATCTATCAGTTACAAGCGATCAAGTAATCGAAGGATATTCAAAAATTGATGCCTATGTCGTTAACAACGATGAAGTCAAAGACTATATTGAAGAAAGAGAAACGAAATATCGGCAGATAAAAGACGTCTTAGAGCGTAATGGATACGAAGTCGATAGAAGCTTTTTCGGAAGTGAAGATGGCGAGGCGGTTATCTACAGAAAAAACGATGCCGAAGATTGGAATCTGCTCTGTCACTTAGATCCAACGGTTTTAGAGATACAAGACACTGAAGAATATGTTAAAGAAACGATGGATAACGCCAATAACTAGGAGATCAACATGTGCAATATCGAATTGGAAAAATATCAGGGCAGGATTAAGGCGGCTTATGAAGCAAGTGCCTTTACAGAAGGTGTTAGGCCAGAGTCAGAGGAAGATATAAAAAAGTTCGAAGCAAATTACACCTCCATACCATCAGAGTACAGGTGGCTACTACTTAACTTAGGCGGTTGCTATTTGGCAGAGCCATGGATTTTTGGTTTGAAGGAGCTAACGGAAAACTATGCCATCTTTGAAGAGGTATATGAGGAATATATGTGTGAATGTGAACACGGCCCAGCATTTCCTATCGGAGGTTTAGGTGATGGGAGCATCGTGTTTATAGACCTTGAATCTGGCAAAGTACGTGGATATAACAATGATTATGCGGACCTTGAGGAAATTTCAGAGAGCTTCTCGGAGCTTATTTTAGATCTAGTAGAGCAGGTAGAAAGCTTTTCTGCCTACAATATCTGATATTAAGCATATTTATTAAATGGCATATCTACAGACGTCTAAGATGATTATTTATTGTCATAGTTTGTATCCACTCTAGAATTCATTTTATAGGATCAATTTGGACTAAAGCGAGACAATAATTAAAAGAAATTTGAAATTTGCAGGTTTTAATTTATGACATTATTAAAAATCATTTTAATAGCACTTGGTACAACTTTTTCGATATTTGGATACTTAATCTATTTTAAGAAGAAGTATAATCTCATCAATGACTATGAAGCTAATCGCAAAGCAGGTAAGAAAACAGAATCTTATGCTAGAAAAATTGGCCTTATTGAATTACTACTTGGAATTGCTTTGCTGATGGTTGGCTTATACTTGATTGTTGCTATGCGAAGCACTTGAATGTGTTAATTAGTATCCGTAATGGGTACAAACAATTAAATGATATTGCCAATGTTGATTTATGGATTGAATTTTTATTAATATATAGGCAGTTCTAGCAGTGTAAAAAAGACGGATTTTGTAGAAATAATTCATGTTGTATAATCGAGGTAATGGTATGTAATTGTATCATTACCTTTTTTAGGATATGCATGAGGATCAAATGGAAAATAAAATGAAAAACAAGGAATTGTATATAAAAAATGTGTTTTTATCTAGAGAAATTCCTAATGACAATTATCTTAAAAACTTACCAGTAATTTCAAATTTAAAAAAAATAAAAGAACTGGAATTAACTAAACCAGTTACATTTATTGTTGGAGAAAACGGGGTTGGAAAATCAACCCTAATTGAAGGAATTGCTGTAGCGATGGGATTTAATGCGGAGGGGGGAAGTATTAATTTTTGCTTTTCTACAAAAGAATCTCATTCTAATCTTCATGAATACATCACCGTAGGTAGAGGCTGTCGGAAACATAAAGATGGATTCTTCTTACGAGCTGAAAGCTTTTATAATGTCGCATCAAACATCGATTATTTAGATAAGGACGGAGGGGGTCCCCCAATTATATCAAGCTATGGTGGTATATCTTTACATGAACAATCACATGGTGAGAGCTTTATGGCTTTAGTGGAAAATAGGTTTTTTGGAAATGGATTATATATATTAGACGAACCTGAAGCGGCTTTATCGCCAATGCGACTTATGGAATTGATGTGTTATATAAAGAAACTGGTGGATGAAAAATCTCAGTTTATAATTTCTACACACTCGCCCATTTTGATGACATTTCCAGATGCTGAAGTTCTTGAAATTACGAATGAAGGAATAAAGAGCATCGATTACAAGGAAACTGAACATTTTTTTATAACAAAAAGATTTATGGATGCTCCAGAGCAGATGATAGATAATTTGTTAAAATGAAATTATAATTAATTCGATTTTGTGAGGAATAATATGGATTTTATACATGATAGAAAAAGCAACATCCTTTTTAGCCTTCATGACAGCAGGGTGAATAAGATAAAATATCACAATAAGACTTTGACATTAAAGGTACATAAAATATTTCAATTTGTGGATGGTGAAGAAAAAGCATATCCGGGCGAAGTATTTTTTAAAGATTGTGATTTGGACATGTGTGATGTACTGATATTTAATAAAACTTTGGGTGAAGGCCGTTTTTATGGAAAGGCTATTGAATTACAGCAATTTATGGATGAATATGCAGGCTCAGAGTTTGAAATAATCAAAGAAGGATATTTTGGTAACACGACAACATATACAGGCTGGCTTTTGGAAGATGGTAAACAACCAGTGTCAGCAATTATGTATATTTGGAACAGGGGAGATATGGTATATAGAGTAGAGAAATAAACTTTACTTAAACTAAAATTTTTGCTGCTTTGCTACGAAAAGTAGCAAAAAATATAATAAAGACAACTAATGTTTCTTGATTGGTAAACGTCAATTTACTAACCTTTGAGGTAAGTAAAATATAGCTAAAAATCGGAGGTAGAAAAATGACTTTATTTGAAGATCAAATCAAACATTACAGAAAACAGGCAGGACTGTCACAGGAAAAGATGGCGGAGAAGATTGGTGTATCTCGTCAGGCGATTACAAAATGGGAAAATGGAACTGGAACACCTGATATTTCAAACTTGATGGCTATAGCCAATCTCTTTCAAATATCCATAGATGAATTATTGTCAAATGAGAAAACAGAGAGTAAAAAATCTGATTATATCTATGAAAGTCGTACGGAATACGATATCGATGGGAAAAAAGACTTCGATATCAAACTCGGTGGGGCATATAAAGTAGATTTAAAAGCGTATAATGGAGAAAAAATAGTAGTTGAACTATTTTCGAATGTTTATAAAAATATTCAGGCGGACTATAAAGTTAAAATCGATGATATAAGGCATAACATTGATATTGAGCTTGCAAGGCTAAACGGAGTAAGCGAAGCAATTGCTAAGGAGAGCCTCGTTGTAAATATTAACATTCCAACCCAATATATAGGAAGAGTGGAAATATCAGTTAATGCAGGGACACTAACTGTTAATGATATTGAAAATGAAAATATTGAAATAAATGGAAAAATCAGTGAAGTTGCATTAAAAGGCAACAAAAGTGAAATTGAAATAGATTCTAATCTTGATATGCAGATTAATGTTATCTCGCATGAAGGTGCAGTTGAAATCAATCAATTGTCTGCAACATCAAGACTTATAATACCTGAAAACTTCTGTTTTAGAAGTGCAAAAAAAGGAATTGCTAATACTATTTATTATGAAAAGTACGGAAAAAAGGTAGAGTCATTTTCAAATGATGAATCCGATAATTATATTGAACTTAATGGGATAAAAAGCGAGCTTGTTATAGCTATTGACGAAGCATAGAATTTATGGGAAGAAAATGGATTGCACGTATATTTCAGCTGAGGAATTAGAAAAATTATGAGGGATTATGCATTATGGCAATAGATGGTGTGAAAATTATAGATAGCGATACAGGATATGATATCTATAATTATGTTATCGGGAGCTATAAGGACGGGGTGAGTGTAGATAAAATCGTCGAAACCATGCTAGCTGAAGAAAAAGACTATTGCATCGATGATTTTTATTCCGAAATTTACTGGACGGCGCTTGCTTATTCGCTATGGAAAATAGGACACCTACCAGATGATGTAAAAGAGAAAACAATAGGAATCATCAAAAAAGGAGCAGATGAATTTTGGCTTGAAATAGATGGCAATGCCTTAAAGCAAAGGCAAAAGAACCTGGATAAATTAGCAATACAATTAGAAAACGAAAATCCAAAGCCAATCAAGGTACCAAAGTCAAAGATTATAAGAAAGCCATACTTTAAAACCGGGGATGTACTTGCGATAAAATTTGATGATGAGTATGGCGCTTGCTTTGTATCTTCTGTAGATGAAGGTCCGAGAAAAATAGAATATCACTTAGCATGTACTCGATTACTGCAAAATGAAAAACCTAATATCGATGATTTTATAAACAGTGAAATTGCGTGTGGAAAACAGAATACATCATACTGCCTGAAGACAGACTGCTGGTTCAATCATAAAGAGCTAGGATTGATTATAGACAGATTTGAGAAGATTGGTCGAGTGGAATTGGAAGATTATGTATTAGGAATTCTCTCACCTGCTTCCACGTTGGAGGACATTTATAGTGAAATTTCCATAGACAAAAAGACTTCGAATCTTAAATTTAAAGATACATGGGAGCTGATAAGAGGGTTCGAAGTTAATGAGACATAATTAGGCGTTTGAATCAACAGTTGCAACTAGTTTTATTATGTTTTAGGACATTTGGAAGGAATTAAGCTAATGGGAGATAAACCAACATACTTTGTCTTTGATGATGTTCTCAGAGATAAAAGCTTAAGAAAGTACTTTGATCTATGTGTTAAAGATGTGCAAGAGGGAATCGCTCGCTTGTCCCGCACGAGAGCAAAAGCAGGCTACCCTTCATGGCCATGCTTTAGGGTAGAGGGAAAAGAATTTCTCGTATCTGCGGTTCTCGAATACTACCTATATGACCTTCATTGCAATGGTTTCATCAGTGAAAGTGCAGAAGCCTTCACGGAAAAAATGAGAGCAATATGTGGCTGGCAATGGGACGTTGACAGAGTGCTCAGAAAGTGGATAGAGAGGGTCGTAATAAATCCGTTCTTCTGCGATGCAAGTGATAGTGAATACGAGCACAAATGGGTATTAAATCCAGAGGACCCAGGATATACGCTAACTGATGAGCAACTTAAGTTCGCTTGCTATATCGCAGTTTGCTTTACCAAGTACGGTCATAGCTTTGATAAGAGTTTTACGAAAGAAATCTTTGATTTAGTCACGGCACTTGGAAGTAAACTACCGGCGAAGATAAAGAAAAACGGCAGCGGATCTTTGCCTAAAGAAATTGCAGAATGCAAGACGGAGGAATTTTCTTGCATTGCTAATGACGCCTTTGCCACTATAAAAATATCGGTAAAAAATGAATCTGAGGAAAGCTATAGTAAAATCCTAGATTACCTTTGCAATTTGCTGGAGTTTGGATTTTCGCATAGTTATGCTATAGAATTCAAAGGGCAAAATAAGATATATCTTCCTATCAAAAAGCTACCTAAGAAAGGTGTAAACCAGCTCTTCGCTAACGCGATTCTTTACCCTAAGCTTCATGACAAAATTGAGAGATACGCAAGGCTAGCGATGAAGGAGTTTGAATGGTACCTGAACCTTGACGGCGAATACTCCGCGATGCCGGGAAGCTTTGCGGTATTTGCATTAGGACTATACAATGAAAAATATCATAAGCTGGTATGCGATTATTTATCCCTTTGTGACGGGGAACATCAAAGTATTCAAGGCGAATTTGTTCTTACCTATATAGAAAAATTTGGGTTCACGGAAAAGGGACTTGAACTATATAAACTGTGCGGGTCAAACATACAGGAGCTCCCAAAGAAACTGATAGCTCGATATAATAAATTCGTTGCTCAGAGATAAGGTGTTTTGAGGTTTTTATGAAACAAATTAATGAAGCAATCAAAGCGTTTTTAGCAAATCCGCAAAATGTAGATCAGTTTTATGAAAGTCAGGCACTTATAGAGATCGATTGGCGCGAGTATGACGAGAACATTGTAAAATATTTTAATAAGGCAATAGGCAATATGATTTCTGTCTACAGGGAGGACAATAAAAAGCCGTATGGGGATGATATCATTTTAATCTATAAAGATAAAAGCATGAGGATCCCTTATAAAGAAAAGATGGATAGAGACATAACGATAAAATCGATAAATGAAGTAATCAAAGATGATTTTTCGATTCGTTTATTTGTCGACAGTGCTGAAGATGATACTTTCGCTTTTTGCGTTCTGCCAAATGAGCAATGGGAGATGTTAGAAAAAGAGTTTGGGAAAAATAACTTAAACAGTTACTTTATCAAAGTTACACCAAAGATTAAAATGTTTGATTTGCAGTATGACGTGGTGGAATATTTAAGGCTCAAAAATGTGAATCCAGGTGCATCGTTTTTTACTATAGTTTCATATCTTGAGATAGAGAAGAGAGAGAAAAACTTAACTGAGCAAAGACATAAGGGAGAAATAGAGCTAAAAGTGTATTTGCAACAAAAGAAGGAAATAAGCTCTGAAAAAGAGAAGTTTATTTCAGAATATGGTTTGAAATCACCTGAAACGAAGTTGGTATAGATCAATATAAATTTCAATGAAATGTTTTAGTAAATATCCGAAGGAGCTTAGCTTATGAACACCATCACAAAAGAGATAATATTAGAGAGACTTAATCGTTTTAAGAACAGAGTCGACGAATTAGGTGGAACTACAAGCAAAATAATTTGTAAAGAAGTTGCAAGGGAAGAGGAAATACTAGATCTTGAAAAGGAATTAGAGCATAAGTTACCAGAAGATTTCAGGTGGGTACTTCTTAATGTATCGTCGCATTTAGAATTTTTCTGGAATCTCTATCGTGAAGACGAAGAACTTTTAGAGTTGCCAAAAGAGTTAGTGGAAATTTTTTCGGGCAATTTGTACTTCGGAATTGATACTATCCTTAGCTGTGAAGAAAGCAGAAAGGGATGGATTGATATTTGTTATCCTGATTACAATAATCCATATGACAAAATCTTTCATAATAAATTAGCTTTCCAAAAAGTAAGTAATGGCGATTTATTTGCTATTGATTTGGAAGAAGGAGGCTATGGAAGAATTGTGTATTTAAGCCATGACGGAAGCGATATGCATGGCTATGTAATGGCAAATTCATTCCAAGAGTTTCTGGATGAATACACCAAAATAGGGTGTGTAGGTGGTGAAGATTGGCAGTGGGAAGCTTTTACAAACAATCGTGCAACACCAATAGATGGTAGCTGCGAAAATGCAAAGAAATGGCTTGAAATACTGTTTAAATGTAATTGAATCTTAGGTGATAGGTGAAATTATGATTACAGGTGTTGATTACATCTTATATACTGATAAAAGTAAGGATGCTCTTATAGAAAAAATAAAAGAAACTATCCCATTTTGGGAAAATCCATACTTCGTTATTGATAATGAAGATGAAACAACAGATGTTTATATTTCCCGAGATGAGGAGATGTTTCAGCTAATGGACGAAAAAGGCTTTTATACAGATGACCTTTCTGGAGAAGGTCCGTTTTTATTAATAATTAATAAGCAATATTCATCAAAGCTAAATAGGATAACACTAGTGCTAGCCGAAGAAGTTGATGAATCCAAATTTTCCAAGCAAGTATGGAGCTGGATCAAGCCTATTTTGTAGAAAAGTATAATAAACCAATATATTATTATACATAGAGCGAATTTAGGTAAGGAAATGAATGGAAAAGATTTTGTAAAACTGTGTTTTTAGGTAAAAAATGTTTACTGAATGGATAGAAAGAAAAAAGCGAAAACGTAATTGTAAAATGCATTTTGGAAGCGACAGCATCAGAATGAAAGACTGTATAGTTGCCCCGGTTCATATGATTTCAGATGAGATTTATGATAATCAGGAGCTTGATTTTTATGTTGAAACCAAATACGATGTCTATCTTCTTCGCATTATAAATAAGGAAGATAGACGCGGTATTATCTGCCCGGCAAAACGAGATGGAATTATATATATCATAAGCAATTTGCCAGTTAGCAGGGAAAATATTACCAAACAGATTGAAAGAGTGTTAAATAGTGTAGAAAAATATGGGTTTCCGAATTTGAATAATCCTAAATTTGAGGTAGATTTTGATATCGAGTGAGATGTGTTAAGTAAAAGCAATGATGTGAAATGTTGCCACTTGCTGCTTTTTTTTATTGTAAAATCTAAGTGATTCATTGGCTTAGAATAAAAGGATAAGGGGAGAAAACTATGGGTACATGGAGTGCAAGCATTTTTGGTAACGATACATCTCTTGATGTAAAAGATGAATTTTTTGAAAGGTATAACCTGGGAGAAGAGCCTGAGGATATAAAGAAAGACCTGCTTTTAGATATAGATGATGAAGATAGATTTAACGTGATGTTTGCTCTTGCGCAATGTATGTGGGAAGTAGGACAATTAGATGAATCGTTTCTATATGATATAGAGAAAGTCATAGAGAGCAAAGAAGATTTGGCTGTTCTTGAAGAACTTGGTGCTGATAAGTCGTTCATTAAGCAGAGAACTGCACACTTAGAGAAATTCCTAAAAAAAATCAGCGTCAAAAAAGAAAAGCCGAAAAAGAGGGTTGCTCCACCCATTCCTGTGGAAAGTAAATACAGAAATGGTGCTGTAATGGTGTTTCAATACGAGGATGGAAGGTATGGGGCATTAATCGCTGTAGACAGTAAATTCTACGATAAGGAAACATTCTATTCTTATATACAGACAGATATTAAAATGTCAAGAAAACCAAGCATTGACGATGTGCGAAAGGCAAGGATCATCGACCCGAGCTTTCATAGCGAGGAATATAATTCATTTCGTGATCCAGCCTTTTATTATTCTTTTGTATACTGCGTTTCCGGGTATTTAAAGAGTACTGCGACGAAGCGATTTGAAAAATATAACGATAGCTTCTTTGAAGTTATCGGATATTTATCCGATTGGGGAGATTGTTGCAGTGGAACCTATGACTGCTTTGATTATTATAGGCAAAAGACAAGTGATGAATTTAAAATAACTGCCATAGAAGAGCTCACTAAAAGGTTTAACGAAAATCCGGATGTTCGTACAAGCATGACTGTTGGTGAGATAGATCTGGAAGCTCAAAATTATAATAGGTAGTTTTCAATCTAGAATACAGAATATATATAAACGCCTTCCAAGATTATTGCTAATCTTAGGAGGCGTTTTTGTACATATGTGAGAAATATTAACGAGATAACCGCCTTAACCTTCAATGTTTGGAAGTGTAGCTAGGCTCGCTTCAATTTCCTCGTCGCTTGGTACGTAGTCAGTCATATTGCCATCGTTAAACTGTTCGTAGGCATAGAGATCAAAATAACCAGTTCCAGTAAGTCCAAACAGAATGGTCTTTTCTTCGCCAGTCTCTTTGCACTTTAGAGCTTCATCTATAGCTGCCTTAATAGCATGACTGCTCTCTGGAGCAGGGAGTATGCCTTCAACTCTAGCAAAGTCACGAGCAGCTTCGAAGACTTCCGTCTGTGTATAGCTTACAGCCTCGATTTCGCCTTGGTGATATAGCTCAGAAACGATTGGGCTCATACCGTGGTAGCGCAGTCCGCCTGCGTGATTAGGTGCAGGGATATAGCCACTGCCAATCGTGTACATCTTTGCCATTGGGCATACATGTCCAGTATCGCAGAAATCGTAAGCATAACGACCTCTTGTAAGGCTAGGGCATGATGCAGGCTCAACAGCGACGAAACGGTAGTCAGCCTCGCCTCTAAGCTTTTCGCCCATGAATGGTGATATGAGACCGCCTAAGTTGCTACCGCCACCAGCACATCCGATAATTACATCGGGCTTGATGCCGTACTTCTTCATTGCGGTCATTGCTTCTTCGCCGATTACACTCTGGTGTAGAAGCACTTGATTTAATACGCTTCCTAGTACGTACTTGTATCCATCGCTTGTCGCAGCAGCCTCTACAGCCTCGGAAATTGCACAGCCAAGGCTTCCTGTAGTTCCAGGGTGCTCGCGCAGGATCTTTCTACCTACCTCTGTAGTTTCAGAAGGAGACGGTGTAACCGATGCACCATAAGTCCTCATAACCTCACGGCGGAATGGTTTCTGTTCATATGAAACCTTAACCATGTAAACCTTGCAGTCTAGACCGAGGCAAGAGCAAGCCATGGATAGGGCAGTTCCCCACTGACCAGCACCAGTCTCGGTTGTGACTCCTTTGAGTCCCTCTTTCTTAGCGTAGTAAGCCTGTGCTATTGCCGAGTTGAGCTTATGACTTCCGCTAGTGTTGTTTCCCTCGAACTTATAATAAATCTTGGCAGGGGTCTGGAGCTTCTCCTCAAGGCAGTAAGCGCGTACGAGAGGGGAAGGTCTATACATCTTATAAAAATCCCTTATCTCCTCAGGAATCTCGATATATCTATCGGTATCGTTTAACTCTTGCTCTATGAGCTCATCGCAAAACACAGGTTTCAGATCATCGAAGGTTACCGGATTTCCTGTACCTGGATTTACAAGTGGAGCGGGCTTATCTTTCATATCAGCTCTCACATTGTAATAGTGTGTTGGCATCTCATTTTCTTGCAAATAAATCTTATACGGTATTGCGCTATTGTTTGTGTTCTTTGACATTTTACTCTCCTTTGTCATCTCATCTAATCTTGCGAAGTGTGAAAGAAAGCAATAAAAAAACTCTCGTCCCCAAATTGCTGGGACAAGAGTTGAATCTCCTGCGGTGCCACCCGGCATTGACGTAAAAACGCCCACTCCTTCGCATACTAACATATGCAGATATTGTTTACGAAGTATCTTCTCCGTCGCCCCTAATAGAGTCTAGATATTAAACTCGTTCAGTTTGCCCTCAGGAGGCCATTCAGCAAAGCGCATACAGTCTGCAATCACACCATCTGCAAATCTCTCTTCTGCTGCATCTAAGCTTACTATTCTCCGTCAGCGGTTTGTAATTTTTTACAATATTAACATCGGAATCTGTGAGAGTCAACATATTTCATGATTGATTCTATTTATGTATATAATTATTTACATTAAATTACACTTTACTATTGACTTAATATCCAAATGATGTTAAGTTATGACCATAAAGATATTATCAAAATGATAATAAGTTAAGATGAGGTGAATACCATGAAAAAAACATTAATTGTTGTAGACATGCAGAAGGATTTTATTGATGGAGCATTAGGTACGAAAGAAGCAGTTGACATAGTTCAAAATGTTAAGAATAAGATTGCTGAATATAAGTCTAGAGGTGATGAAATAATTTTTACGAGAGACACTCATAAGCAAAACTACCTTGAGACGAATGAGGGTAGACATCTCCCAGTAGAGCACTGCATCGAGGAGACTGAGGGCTGGAAAATTCCGGAAGAACTTTATGTCGAAGGTGCTACTT
Source organism: Mogibacterium diversum (assembly GCF_002998925.1). NCBI lineage: Bacteria > Bacillati > Bacillota > Clostridia > Peptostreptococcales > Anaerovoracaceae > Mogibacterium > Mogibacterium diversum. The sequence goes on from NZ_CP027228.1 coordinate 449,301, forward strand.
ATTTAAATAAACCGAGCTTCGGATACACTGACTGGGACAAATTTGATTTTAAAGATGTTGAAATTATTGGACTTTGTACAGACATATGTGTAGTCTCGAACGCACTTATAATCAAGGCAGCATTTCCAGAAATTGATGTAACTGTAGATGCGCGCTGCTGTGCAGGAGTAACACCAGAGACTCATGAGGCGGCATTGACCACCATGAGATGCTGTCAGGTAAACGTAATAGGTGAATAGTAACCACATTTAGTTATTTATAGTTATTTAAACGGTAATTGGGAGAGCTTATATGATTCGTATAGATAATAAAGAAATTGATTTGAAACATTTTCCGGATGGTACTATGCTCATAAAACACTTATCTGATTGTGAAAATACCAAAATCACTTGGCTTTATGATAATGATGAAGAGTACATGGTGATTTATTTCCTTGTGAAGCACCTGAGAACTCATGGGGTAAAGAGAATTGAACTACTAATGCCCTATATTCCAAATGCCAGAATGGATAGGGTAAAAAACTCCGACGAAGTATTCACGCTTAAGTATTTTGCTGAGTTTATCAATGATCTTAAATTCGACACCGTGGAGGTAATTGACCCACATTCAAATGTCAGTACCGCGTTAATCGATAACATCTCTATCATTGAACCGACGGATATTATCTTACATCTACTCGAAATCGTGAATAGTGACGGAAATACCATTCTGTTTTTTCCAGATGAGGGGGCAATGAAAAGGTATTCTCACATAGCATCAAAGTGCGATATTCCGTATGTGTTCGGCATGAAGAATCGTGACTGGAGAACAGGGGAGATATTGGGACTTGAAGTGCTTGGAGAAACCGATGTAGTTCCAGGCAAAAATATCCTTATTATCGATGATATATGCTCGAGGGGCGGAACGTTTTTACATAGTGCTAAAGCTTTAAAAGACATGGGTGCTGCCGATATTGACCTATATGTGTCTCACCTCGAAAATGCAGTTTGGGAAGGCGATATGATTAAGAGCGGGCTCGTTAGGAATGTTTATACAACCAATAGCATATATCGATTTCAGGATAAGGGACCAGTTAGGGTTGTAAAGGAGTATTAGAGAGGAGTTCATCATGAGTGCGAATAAGATAAATCCTATGCTGCTTATAGATTTTTATAAGGCTGTACATGCCGAAATGCTACCTAAAGGAATAACAAAGTCGGTTTCATATTTTACACCGAGGATGAGCCGCGTAAACAGATGGGACAAGGTTGTAATGTTCGGACTTCAAGGCTTTATTAAGAACTATTTAATTGATTACTTTAATGAGGAGTTCTTTGGAAGACCTTTTGATGAAGTAATTGAAGATTATAAAAGGATTATGGATAACGCCCTTGGTAGTGAAGCTTATAAAATAGAAAAAGTAGAAGAGCTACATCATCTTGGATACCTGCCAATAGAGATTGTGGCCCTACCAGAGGGTACATTGGTGCCAATGCATGTGCCTATGTTCGGAATTACTAATACACACCCAGACTTTGCATGGCTTCCTCAGTCGCTTGAAAGCTTAATATCTGCCGAAAGCTGGCATCCTATGATCGCTGCAACTGTCGGATATACATATAGACAGATTGTAAATGAATATTACGACAAAACGTGTGATGATAATATTCCTCGTGCGAGAGCTCTAGGGGCATTTGACTTCAGAGGAGAAGAATCTGTTGAATCTGCCATGAAGGCTGGCGCTGGATGGTGCTTGTCTTTCCTTAACACCGCCACTGTTCCGACTATCCCGTACCTCGAGGCTAACTACAATTGTGACTGCACGAAGGAGCCTGTAGCGTTTGGCAGCCCAAGTACCGAGCATTCGGTTATGTGTAGCAATTATGCGATAGATGGGGATGAAATTACCTTGCTCAGAAGACTGCTTACTGAGATATATCCAAATACAAGCTTCAGTGCTGTATTAGATTCATACGACTACTGGAATATTATCGATAATGTGCTTCCTAAATTAAAGCCTGAAATCATGGCACATAACGGGTGCATGCTCATGAGAGGCGATTCAGGGGACTGCATCGAAGTCGTAACTAAAACTGTCTTCAAGCTGTGGGAGCAGTTTGGTGGAACTATAAACAGCAAGGGATACAAGGTTCTTGACCCTCACGTGAAAGCAATTTATGGTGACTCGATAACCGTTCAAAGATGCGAAGAGGTCTATAGAATTCTTGAGGAAAATGGATTTGCTTGTTCTAATGTCGCACTAGGTGTTGGATCGTTTTCAATGCAGTGCATCGAAGAAGGTGGTGTGCTGAAACCGTTTACAAGAGATACTTTCAGCTCGTGCATTAAAGCTACTTACTGCGAGATTGAGGGGAAACCATATCCTATTTTCAAGAATCCTAAGGACGGTGGATTCAAAAAGTCACAGAAGGGTTGCTGCGCTGTGTTTAAGGATGATAAAGGTGAGCTTAGTTACAAGGATGAATATGCTTGGGAAGAAGTATGCCGAAATCCTAAGAACGAATTAATTTCTGTTTTCAAAGATGGTAAACTTACAGTAAGCCAGACTCTAGCGGAAATAAGAGCGGTGCTACATAAAGGTGAATTTTAAACGGTAAATTATAATAATAATTTTGTGATAATTTAAAAGGATATGGTTATGATGGAATATAGATTCGATGCAGAGAAGACAAAACATGAACTGGTTACGTGGATTCGTCAGTTCTTCGATGAGAATGGACCAGGCTGTAATGCAGTACTTGGAATATCGGGGGGAAAGGACAGCTCCATTGCAGCTGCACTATGCGTAGAGGCGCTAGGTAGGGACCGTGTAATAGGCGTGCTTATGCCAAATGGAGAGCAGGCTGATATCGAAATGGCAAGGCTTTTAGTTAATCATTTAGGAATACGGAGCATCGAGATTAATATCAAGTCTGCCGTGGATGGGGTGCTTAATGGGATTGAATCAGGTGAGAAGAACGGATTGAACTTAGAGATTTCAAAGCAGACAAAAGAAAACCTCCCTCCTAGGATTAGAATGTCTACGGTATATGCTATAAGTCAAAGCATGAATGGCAGGGTTGTTAATACATGTAATTTATCGGAAGATTGGGTTGGTTATTCAACTAGGTATGGCGACTCTGTCGGTGACTTTAGTCCTATGTCTAATTTGACTGTAACGGAAGTTAAGCAAATTGGTCGTCTGCTAGAATTGCCAGATGTTCTTATTGACAAAGTGCCTATCGATGGTCTGTGTGGAAAAACCGATGAAGATAACCTCGGGTTCACTTATGAAATGCTGGATGTATATATTAGGACAGGCGAGATTACCGACTTAGAAAAGAAAGAAATTATAGATAGAAAGCATGTACAGAATTTATTTAAATTGAAACTCATGCCTATGTTTGATCCTAAAATTGATACTATATAATTAATAATTACTTACTAAAGAACTGAAATTATAGTAACGGAAAGAATAATTGGTTAGCGGGAGATGACCTATATGACATACGATATAAATAGTTCTGAAGAGAGGGAATACCTCGAGAATTACAATATTGAACAATTTGAACGTCCATCAGTTGCCACTGATATAGTTGCGTTTGCTGTAATGCAAGATGGGGAGCAAAGTAATATTAGGAAGCTGGAAAATAGAGAGCTTAAACTTTTGCTTATCAAGAGATCTCAATTTCCGTACAAAGGTGCTTGGGCACTCCCCGGAGGTTTTTTACGACCAGGTGAAACCATCGAGGAGACTGCAAAGCGTGAACTCCTTGAGGAAACAGGCGTAGAGAATCCATTTTTACACCTAGCAGGGGTATACTCAGAAGCCGGAAGAGACCCTAGAGGCTGGATTATATCAAATAGCTTCATATCTCTAATTAATGCGGAAAATTGCACACTAAGGGCGGATACTGATGCGTGGGATGCAGCTTGGTTCTGCGTAAAGCTTCAGAGTGATAATACTTCATCCGATGATTCTACAAGCACAACTAAAATGATAAAACACACTCTCACCTTATCCTTTGATAGCGCTTCTTCCGATAGCAATATAAAAGGTGATGAGAATATTGAGATTAAAGCAATTGTGTCAGAGAAATCAACAAGAAAAGGCTACAACCACGTATCGAGTTATCAGATAGTAGACAGCGGTGAACTGGGATTTGATCATGCTAAAATCATAGTTCAGTCACTTCTCGAGCTCAGAGATATGATGGAGTACGACCTTAGAATTGCGTTTGATTTATTGCCAGAATCATTTACCTTGGCTCAACTACAGAGCACTATTGAAAAAGTGACAGATAAGAAGTTTCTGTCTGCAAACTTCAGAAGGAAGGTTGCAGAATACGTAGAAGAAACTGGAGAGATAATTGAGGGATATGGACATAGACCAGCGATGCTGTTCCGCGTAAAGAGTGCAAATCATTAAAAATAAGCTGCTGGACAAATTATATAATTATGTGAATTAACCTAAGGAGATATACATGATAGCAAAGGCTGGAGATATTTACTGCGTTTACAATGAACTTTTTAAGAAATACACTGCTTGCCAAGTAACAAAGGTAGATGACAGCGGTAAAAAACCGCAGGCTATTATATTGTCACTTGACTGGTTCGGTGACAAACTTCCTGAACTGGAGGATCTTGCTGCGGTGACACCACTTTATATCGATTACATGTACTGGAATAGAGCTTTACATATGAAAAAGGTTGATATAAGTGTTCCGCCTAATTATGTTTACATTGGTAATCTCACACCGATTAATAATGATGATACAGATATTTATGGTAGCTGGAGTAAGGGGCATGAAGTATATAATCAGTTCATATGGGAAAAAATTCCTAAAGATAAACGAGATACTTTTAAGAAAGCAAATGAAAGTGATGAGTTTGTAGATTTTGAGGGTAAAAGACGAAGGATACGAACCCATAACGAAAATGATAATTGGCATGATTTTGATGATGCATTAAAACTTAGGGTATTTCCTTGTCTTTCATCTCTGACGGTTACACGATGGCATAAGAACTTATTTGAATATCTAAATTCGAATCCATTTATTAGAGAATTTATAATTGAGAATCATGGGAAATCAAAGCTCGACTTCTCAAGAACTTCTATACATAGGCTCACAGTTGATATGACAGGACTTGATGAGCTAATACTAAATGAAGATTTGAATATGCTATCTTTAACCGGACAAGTAAAGGAGAGCTGCAAGATAAGGGCTCGCGATGCCGGTAAATATATGATTTTAAACTGCGAAGGTATGGTTCCTAAACTAGAAGGTTTAGAGGATTTAAATGCACTCCATATGACAGCAGTAACAGAACTTGATATTGATGACATCGCAGGAGAATATCCGAAGCTTAAGGAGCTAAGGCTGTGGGGCAAACCTGGCAAGATAATAAATTTTGGAAAACTTACGAAATTTAGTGAATTAGAAGTCCTGACAACTATGGATATCTTCGGATTTACAGCCAGTGAGGTGCCTAGACCTGAAGATTTAAAAAAACTATACAGATTATGGATGGATAGTCTTCCAGAAGAAGCTGCGAAGGAAGTTAAAAAGCTTTACAAAAAACGCAAGGGCGAAGGACTTGACCTACGGATAACAAAGCCAAGAAAAGAAGAATGGCTCGCACAGAACCTAGACAATCCTTTTCGCTCATGGGATGGGGACGAAAATATACCGCAAGGAATAGCAAAGAAAGCGTCCACGATGTATAGAAAGACTAGGTCAGCCATGGTTAAACTAATCGCAGATCCAGATACTGACTTAATAAAGGAAACAGAGACTTTAGTGAGAGAATATACCGTAGGATTTAACAAGATGGATAAAAGAAAAAATTTTATATATACTGCGGAAAGGGATGAAATATTCCAGGCACTAGATGAAATTTTAAATCTGATACCTGATGAATTATCTGTTAACAAGGATGAACTTATAAATGTATTCGATGAAGTAAAGGAGTTCTGATGGTTTTACTAGATTACTTAAAATGGCGAAATGATGTAAGCCTCGAAGCTTCACCATTTAACGATATAGATAACGTTATCTTGTCGTGTCTGGCGTATATAGATTTCAGTGAGTTTTTTACTAATTCTAATGATTCTTATACCATTGAGGAAATTTTTGAGCTTTTTTGTAAAAATCATTCGCTAGATGAGATTAGGGAGAGCAAACAGTTCACGGAGCGAATAGCATTGCTGTTAGAAGAGATGGTACAAGCTGACCGCTTCAAAGGGACGAAAGTTGTGCACTATGCGGAAGATCTCGATAAGGAGAAGGTAAAGCAATTTGCAGCGGTTACATTCATACTTCCCGATGGAACGAACTACATCTCTTTTAGAGGTACTGACAGTACCATTATAGGTTGGAAAGAAGATTTCCTAATGACTTTTATGGCAGATACAGAAGGTGCAAAGGAAGCCGTTAAATATATTAATAAAGTATCAAAATTCCTCGAAGGCAACCTGATGGTAGGCGGTCATTCTAAAGGAGGAAACTTTGCTATGTTTGCTTCCGCATTTTGTGACAATGTGGTTCAAGAGCGTATAAGTCGTGTATATAACAACGATGGTCCTGGATTTAGAGACGAAGTAATTAAGTCAAATGAATATCAAGCTATCGTACATAAGATTTGTACAATTGTTCCTCAAACATCGATGATTGGACAACTGCTTGCGAATGAAAGTGAGCAGAAAGTTGTCGAGAGCGATGCATTTGGTCTATATCAGCATGACGCTATGACATGGAAAGTGACAAAAGAGAATTTTATTGAGACTGAACTGGATGAATTCGGAAAATTTGTTGATGTAGCGCTTGGTTCGTGGCTAGAAAAGATTGACGATGAAACGAGGCTATCGATTGTATCAACTGTATTTTCAATGATTGAGGAGACGGAAGCTGAGACGTTTTATGAGTTTAGCGATAGTCTTTTCAAGAATACAGGAATTATTATAAAAGGTCTGGTTAAGCTGCCAAAAGAAAAAAGAACAGAACTCATGACTGCTTTAAGTAGCCTTGTTAAGGTTAGTAGCAAAACAGCATTTAGTAAAATTCCAAAACCAGCAGAAAGACTTAGAATCGAAAAAAAGAATAATCTGTAGAATTATTATTAGACAACCATTCTAAAATTAATAAAAAATTGTTGAAATTTTATAGATTCCATTATATAATCCGCCTAAATAACAAGACCAAGAGGAGGACTGTAATGAATAGAATAATCAATAAGTTGAGGAATCCTATAATAGCAACAGTGTTGATGTTATCTATTGTATTGATTCCAATTTTTTCTAGTCCATTTACTGAAGTACATGCTGAAGATATATATCAGGCGTACACAAAATCGGGAGAATATCCGGCTAGTGACCACCTTAAAAACCCAATCTACGTTAGACCGGATGGATCAAATGCTAAAGGTGATGTTGCGTACTGCTTTAATGATCATCGATCATTTCCAGATAGCGCATTTTCACCTAGAAAAACTTTATATACAAAGGAACTTGGAACAGCTGCAAAGTTTGAAGAACTTGCTGATACTGAAAGAGTGAACGGAGAAGATCTTTATAATGGATTAGTAAGGATAATTTACGATGGCTATCCTAACAACAAATCGGGAATAAAAGAAAGATATGGACTGACAGATGGACAGTTTAGACAGATAACACAGTATGCTGTTTGGTACTATACTGATACTTTCAATATGCCGGCAAGAGATACAAGTGGTAACAATTTCACTGAAAATGAGAAAAATGCATTTAACGATTTAGTTAATAGTACTACTGCAATTCCTGCTGGAACGAAACTTGATATTTATAGAGCAAAAGATAATAGCTATCAGAATTTATTAAGTGGCCATTTTCAGCCCAATACACCAACTCCAACACCGACAACCAAGGAAGTTGAGTTTAGTAAGGTGAAACTTGGCGGAACTGAACTTGCAGGAGCCCAAATTGAAATCTACAAGGGTGTTCAGAAGGTTAACGAGTGGACAAGTGGAACAACGAGCCACAAGATTCAGCTTGAGCCTGGAACATATAGATTCCATGAGGAGGTTGCACCAGCAGGATTCCTAGCGGTGACAGACTTTACATTTACAGTAAAGGCAGATGGAACAGTGGAGCTTGGAACAATCGCACAGGGCGAGACTGTAGTAGCTGCTAGTGGAAAGATAACTGTAACGGATAACGCTCAGACTACACCGACTCCACAGCCTAATACTAAGGAAATCGAGTTCAGCAAAGTGAAGCTCGGTGGTACAGAACTTGCAGGAGCCCAAATTGAAATCTACAAGGGTGTTCAGAAGGTTAACGAGTGGACAAGTGGAACAACGAGCCACAAGATTCAGCTTGAGCCTGGAACATATAGATTCCATGAGGAGGTTGCACCAGCAGGATTCCTAGCGGTGACAGACTTTACATTTACAGTAAAGGCAGATGGAACAGTGAAGCTTGGAACAATCGCACAGGGCGAGACTGTAGTAGCTGCTAGTGGAAAGATAACTGTAACGGATAACGCTAAGCCTGAACCGACAACTCCAGGTACAACACCAAAGCCAGGGGCAAAGAAGCCAAGCGTTGTGGTAAAGTCTAAATCTCCAAAAACAGGGGATGAAGGAAGCTTTGCACAGTATGCACTATTACTTCTGTCTTCGGGACTAGCTCTAAGCGCTATTGGATATAATCGCAGAAAGAATGTGAAGTAGAGATAAAGATTAACCTATTTCACATAAATAAGTTAAAAATTTAAATAGAAGCTGGGTGTATCGCACCCAGCTTTTTTGATAAAATTAACTTATATCTATAGATAGACTTATGTTTTTACATTAGAAAACTTTAGGATTGACACACATGATGAAGGATTTAAGAGCGCACTGGATACAGTTAAAAGCAGAATATGAAAATCGATATAAAGAATCTTTTTTAGAGGATTTTGAAAGATCAAAAGACTATCTCGAACAGATGAAAGAATATCTACTCTCTAAGTTAAAGGAGCGTCCCTCTGATGTAGATGCAATATGCACATTGGCGTCTGTCAAATTAGAACTCGGAGAAGGTGACACCGAATATATTAAATTGCTGGAGGATTTTCTAGATAGATTTTCAAATGAGGTAGACGATAAGCAAGTTGCGAGGATTTATACCAACATTGCTTTCATTGAGGATTACTCAAGAAGAGCGTTAGATTATTTGACAAAAGCGAAGGATTTGAAATCCCCATATGTGGAGACATATAAAGCCCTCGGACTTTATTATTTTCCTGATTATGATTTCTCTAAAGAGAAAAAGAATATCGAACGTAGTAATGAGTTTTTTAAGCATGCAAGAGAGCTCGAGGATAGTTATGAATCTAATATTAACTATGGGGCATCACTTTATGCGCTTGGAGAATATCAAGAGGCGAAAAAGATATTTGAGAAACTAATTACGGTGTACCCAGATAGAATGTGGCTAAAGCTTTGTATAGCATACTGTGATGTGGCTCTCGGTAATAAAACCACTGCAATTTCATATCTAGAAAATATAAAAATAGGATCTGACGATAATTATGATTTGAACACCGATGACATTATGGAATATCAGGTATTTGATGCATATTATGCGCTAGAAGAATATGATAGATTCCTAAGATACTGCACTGAAGAAGTGGATAACGAATACTATACAGTTGATTGGGAACACCTGTATTATGTGCTGTGGATAAGTGGTAAAAGAGATAGGTTTACAAGGCTTGAAGAAAAGAATCGAAAATACCTTGAGGGTGCAATCGCTGATGCTATAGTAGATACAGAATATGATAGTGAGAAGGAAAAGCAAGAGACTATCGAAAGCTGGAAGGAAGATAAGCGAGATTTTGAAGAGATGATATCTCGTATAAAGGACAAGCAGCTGAGACCGGAAATGGAGCTTAAATTATACCCAGAATATTCTTGTTATATGGTAGACTGTGTAAGACACAAATTTTAAATATCATGAGGAATTGATATGAAATATACGATTGAGACAATGGATAATGAACTATGCAACTTGGAAAGCAATGATGAGAAAGCACGTAAAAAAGCCTCAAGTCATTTTATGAGAGCTGCATGCAAAGAGCTTGGTACTAAAGATACAAAACAGATAAAGGTTTGGTTTATTACCAATACAGATAGGTATATATCAGCAATAAAAAAAGAGACCAATATTGATACTATATGGAACAATGTATATACGCTCCAAAGCTTTTGTGCACGATATATTCATTTAAGTCATTTATATAAGGCTGACTCAGATATAATTACAGAAGACAAAATTAATCATTTCGAGGAAGAAAGTAAAAAATACGTTAGATATTTGCTTGAGACACAAAAACATCCCAAGGTACTGCAGGCTGTAGCATCGTTCTTTTGGATATATGAAGAAGCATTTGTATGGGATGTTTTCATAAAAGTATTAGAGAAGAAAAGAGATAAACTTACGTTGTCCCACATTAAGATTGCTATCAGGCAGTGCTATAGTTCTTCGCAAAGCAATCAAGTAAAAAAATATATGTCTGAACAGCAGCGAGAAGAACTCATAGCTATTTTGAAAGAAAAAAATATTTTACAAAAGGAAATAAGTTTGTTAGAAAATATGTAAATGGGAGTATCATAGTGCTTACTCCCATTTTATGTGGTGCACTCCTACGCTGTATCTATAAGGTGATTTATCATCGTTAAAATCAGCAGTAATCCAGTACGCTTTCCATATTAGGTATTCATCGGTGCCGACCTTCAAGCTAAAAGAGTTGTCATATGTATCTTCTTTGTAATCAAGTGGGTTCAGCGAGAAGATATTAATCATTTTCTTACTATTAAAGTCATTGTATCTAAGATTTTCTAGTCTTGTATTGTTTATTTTCACTTTTGATATCTGATTGTTCGTAGCTTCTACTCTGTAAAATGTAACTATACAGTTCCTGAGCTTGTCTTTATCACCGCTTTCCGGAGTGAGAAACATGTTACCGTAAGACTTACCATCTTTAGTAATCTCAACGAGCTTGCCATAATAAAAGTGATCGTTACGTTGATTTACAACTATATCATTTGGGGAAGCATCTTTGAAAGTGAATCCCGAGGAGATTAGGTCGGCTGCTGTCGTCTCGCCGATAATCACATTGGTATTATCAAGCTGTACGTTAAGCGGCTTTACAGGGACGCCTGCCATGGACGTGCAGAGCATTAAGATAAAGGATGTAAAAAATATCGAAGTAATTACTGCATTCGTCGAAGCATATGAGTAAACAGGATTATCTAACTTAGCTCTCGTTATGGAAATTAATTTAATAATTTTTTGAATAAAAGTAGTTACGAGCACAAGGGCAAACTGTGCCTTTATACACTTGTATGCGGCGAATGTTAGGCTGTGAGTATTGTGATAAGCTACGGCTATAAAAAGAAGATTTATAAAAATGAGCCTAACAATAAATAGTGTCGCTTCTTTGAATGCCGTGGAGTCAGTAACGTTATCAAAAGTAATGTAGCTTCTAGATTTGAAAGATTGACCGATCTTATAAATCCAAGCAGGAACTTCTGTATCAGATTTAACAGCAAAGGCGAATCTAATGTATATATAAATAGTGGCAATAAAAGATAGAATCAGAATAATAAAAAAGCCAAGAAATACAATTAAAAAGCCCATATGAAGTCTTTTTCCCCTCTAAAATATAATAAAAAGCATATAGTGGTATTATAACAATTCATACCTTGATATAGGTAATAGTTTTTCAAAAAGAATAAACGCACATCATAAAGAGTGGATTGTGAGGGAGTATAATATTACGTATCATCAGAGAAATATAGGAGATACAAGATGAATCTACTAATTCATGATTTAAACAGAATTGAAGTTGAAAAATTTATAGGAGGGAATGACGATATAAAGGTCATTTCAAATAATAATTCAATCAGAAATTGTATGGGCTGCTTCGGATGCTGGATAAAGACACCTGGCAAATGTGTGATAAATGATGACTATCAAAATATGGGGGCGTTATTTGGGGCGGCAGAAAATGTCATTGTCATAAGTCGCTGCTTCTACGGAGGATATAGTCCATTTGTAAAAAATGTAATGGATCGAAGCATTCCTTATTTACTTCCTTTTTTCAAAATAAAACAAAATGAAACACATCATAAACAGCGCTACCATAATAGATTCAATCTTATTGTATGTTTTTATGGAAGTGATATCTCAAATAAAGAAAAAGAAATCGCTACAAAGCTAGTAGAGGCCAATGCAATTAACTTTGATGCAAATAGATTAAAGATTAATTTCTGCGAAAATGAAGAGGAGGCTTTGAGAAAGGGGATATCATATGAAACTCACAATTGTTAATGGTAGTCCAAGACATGGTAAGAGTAACTCGGGACTTCTTGTAGAGTTGTTATTACCATTCATACAAGAAAAAAATGAAGTGAATATTGCTCATGTGGAGAATTATAAATCCGTAGATAAATATATTGATGAAATCGTTAAAGCAGATATGCTCGTTTTTGCCTTTCCTCTATACGTTGATAGTATTCCGTCTCATATCCTATATCTTATGGAAAGAATAAGTGAAAATCATAGAAATAATAAGCTCATTATATACGTAATTATGAATAATGGCTTTTATGAAGGCAAACAGAATCATATTGCCATTCAGCAGATGAAACTTTGGTGTTGTGATAATGGTTTTGTATGGGGGCAAGGAATAGGCTGCGGAGCTGGTGAAATGCTGCCTTTTTTAAAAAAAGTACCACTTGGGCATGGACCGACTAAAAATTTAGGGAATGCTTTAGAAGCTTTTGCCATAAATATTAATAGACGGGGCACTGGTGAAGAACTTTATATTAATCCTAACTGGCCAAGGTTTATATGGAAACATCAGGCTAATAGAATGTACTGGATTCCAAAGGCTAAGAAGAATGGTTTAAAAAAGAAGGATATTTTTAAGAAATAAATTATATATTTCAATAACTAAAAACTTCTACAATTCAACATATTATGCTATGCGCAATATGATATTGTTTAAATAAATAGCACGCAATTTAAAATTACAATAAGGAGCATAAAAAAATGAATAGAAAAGTAGATAACATAATAATTGGGTTCGGAAAAGCTGGAAAGACGCTGGCTAATTACCTTGGAAATAAAGGAGAGAAGACTGTTCTTGTTGAGAAATCATCAAATATGTATGGTGGAACCTGCATAAACGTGGGGTGCATCCCATCTAAGTTCCTCGCAACTTGTGCAGATAGGAAGGCTTATAGCAATGCTGATAATAAAGCTTACTATAAAGATTCTGTAGTAGGTAAGAAAAACCTTATAGCGAAGCTGAATAAAGCAAATTACGACAAGGTTGAAAGCAATGAAAACGTAGAAGTTCTTGATGGAACAGCCTCGTTTAAAGACGACCACACTATCATAGTTGATAACGGCTCGGATTCATATGAGATATTTGCTGAAAAGATTTTTATCAATACTGGAACTAGGCCGTTTATTCCTGACGTAAAAGGACTGGAAGTAGGTAACCGCATTCATACTAGCGAAACGCTGATGAACCTCGAGGAATTCCCTGAAACGCTAGCTATTTTAGGGAGCGGATTTATAGGGCTAGAGTTTGCAGCAACATATGCAAAGTTTGGAACTAAAGTAACGATTATTGATAATGGGGACAGACTACTTCCAAGAGAAGATGATGATGTAGCAGAAGTAGTATATGAATCATATAAGTCACTAGGTGTTGATATTCTATTCAATTCAGAAATTAATCATGTTGAGCAGAGTGATGAAAAAGTATTGATTTCATATACAGAAAATGGTGACATCAAAGAACTCAAGGTAGATGCACTGCTGGTAGCGACTGGCAGAAGAGCTAATGCCTTGGAACTGCATCTTGAGAATGCTGGAGTTGAAGTTTCTGAAAGAGGATTTATAAATGTAAATGATCACCTACAGACTAACAAGCCGCATATCTTCGCAATGGGGGACATCAATGGCGGGCCTCAGTTCACTTACGTTTCCCTCGATGATTACCGCATTGTGAAAAGCTATTTAGACGGGGATGGAAGCTACTCGCGAAAAGAGCGCCAGGGAATAGCTTTCTCAGCATTTCTACATCCTACATTCTCTAAAGTCGGTCTCGGTGAAAAAGATGCAAGGGAAAAAGGTTATAACGTAAGAGTCTCGAAATTGCCCGTAACGGCTATTCCAAAGGCCAAGATACTTGGAAATCAGGCGGGGATCTACAAGGCTGTCGTTGATGCCGATACTGATCAAATACTTGGAGCAGTGCTTTTTGGAGAGGAGTCTCACGAAGTTATCAATATTGTAGTTACAGCAATGATTGCAAAGCAGCCATACACAGTGCTCGCTAACCAGATATTTACACATCCGACAATGGCGGAGGCACTTAATGACTTGTTCGGTTCGGTTAAGTAATAAGTATCATTTAATTAACGGTATGCGTGTAACTTGCAATTCACGAATAAACACTATATAGTTAATTAGATACAAAAAGGAGGGACTTTTATATGACAAATTACAAAACTAGCACGGTATGCGTGCAGGGTGGCTACGAGCCAAAGAACGGAGAACCAAGAGTAGTTCCAATAGTTCAGTCCACTACTTTTAAGTACGAATCATCAGAGCAGATGGGAAATCTATTCGACTTAAAAGAGTCTGGATATTTTTATACTAGACTTTCTAACCCAACTAATGATGCAGTAGCAAACAAGATTTGCCAGCTAGAGGGTGGTGTTGCAGCTATACTTACATCATCTGGTCAGGCTGCAAACTTCTATGCTATGATGAATATTGCAAGCGCGGGTGATCACATTATTTCTAGCTCTGCTATATACGGTGGGACATACAATCTTATCGCACATACTATGAAGCAGATGGGGATAGAGTCTACGTTTGTTGAACCAGATATATCACCTGAGGAGTTAGAGAAGAAGTTCCAGCCTAACACAAAACTTGTATTCGGTGAGACTTTATCAAATCCTTCACTGAGTGTTCTAGATATTGAAAAGTTTGCTAATGCTGCACATAAGCATGGTGTACCGCTAATCGTAGATAATACATTCCCTACGCCAATTTTCTGCAAACCTTTCGAGTGGGGCGTTGATATCGTCACACACTCAACTACAAAATATATGAATGGTACCGCTAATTCAGTCGGTGGAGCAGTTGTAGATTCAGGTAACTTCGACTGGACTAAGCACAGCGACAGGTTCCCGGGACTTACAACTCCTGACGAGACATATCACGGCACTGTTTATACAGAGAGCTTTGGCAAGGCCGCATACATTGTAAAGATGACGACTAATCTTATGCGTGACCTCGGATCTATTCCTTCACCTCAAAATGCCTTCTATCTGGGAATTGGACTTGAGACGCTACATCTGAGAATGGAAAGACATTTCCAGAATGCGCTTGCTCTCGCTAAGCATCTCGAAAATCATCCTAAGGTTTCCTGGGTTTCGTTCTCAGGACTAGAAAATGATAGCCAGCACGAGCTCGCGGAGAAGTATCTTCCTAACGGATCTTGCGGAGTTATCGCATTTGGAGTAAAAGGCGGTAGAGAGGCAGCAATTAAGTTCATGGATTCGCTAAAGCTCGCAGCAATAGTTACACACGTAGCTGATTCAAGAACTTGTGTGCTTCATCCTGCATCGACCACGCATAGACAGATGAACGATGAGGAGCTAGCAGCGGCTGGAATCTCTCAGGATCTAGTGAGAATGTCAGTAGGTATCGAGGATATCGACGATATAATCGCCGACGTTGATCAGGCTCTTGAGCAGTAATTGCTTAAATATCGCTTTATAAATTAAATAAATAGAATTATCTAAAAGGAGTTTCTTACCAGTTTGTTTTCCGAGGCAAAGAGGCTCCTTTTTATTTGTTATATTGGAAATAGATATAACAATATGAAGCTAAAGAAGCTAATAATTGGATAAATGGTTTTGAAGAAACTATTTTCGGGTTATAATTTAGATAAAATAGGTCTAATTGCGTATGAAATTGTTAATTATAATTTAAAAGTTTAGAAATTATAGGATTCTCAAATGGGTGGCATGTAAAATGAAAAAAATTTTTAAAGTATTTATGATAGTATTGCAGATATCTTTAGCAACTGCTGGATTAATTGAACTGATTCACTATCTAAATGGTAGTGGATCAACTATGAGCCCATATCTGACTGGTAGTTCGGCAGTAGTGTTTTATTTATGGGGAATAAGAAATATTTTAACTTTTAATAAAGAGAATGAATAACGGCGAAGGGGGTGAACTTGTGAGTGATGGTAATTATTTGGTAATTGGTAAATATACTATAATTTTAACGGTGCTATGCATCTCTATTATGATATTTACCATTGTTAGAAGGGTTATGACGAAAAAATATAAAGGTGACCATATGGCCAGTGGGATGATTATCGGTATTTCCGTAGGTCTGTTAGCAGGCATTCTGTTTGAAAGATCTGGATTTGGAATGGTTATGGGAATGTCTATCGGGGAGATAATAGGAATGACAATAGGGGTATTAATCCCTAAAAAGTAAGCATTTAGACAAAATATGTTTCCTTTTAAACTGGCGCAATTGAATCGCTTAAAATATAATACCTATTTTGTCTAAAAAAAACAACATTTAACAGCATATCTATGGTAATATATCAAGAGTATGTTAACTAGAGATAATTTTCGGAGGAACAAGATGAATTGTTTTGGCATTTTTGATAACAACAATGTAGAGACAAGACGAACATCGAAGACTGGGAAGCAGGGAGAAGTAGCTAGAAGGGCATCATCTATAGCGCTATCTTGCATGCTTGGTTTTACCATGCTTATATCACCAGTTACAGTAAGGGCTGAAGGTGGTCAGCCGAGATCGCTGAACAATTCAGTCAACTACACATTAGCTGGAGAGACAGATGGAGTTTTGGACTACGCTAGAACCGATTTCGCCAAGGAGGATGCCTCTGGTATCCATCTAACAGTTACTAAGTGGGCAAAGTTACCAGGTAGCTGGGGCGGTACAGATAAAGGACCGTATAACGGTAGATTCCTAATTAACTTCTTTGACGATGATTTCTACAAGCAGATTCAGTCAATTGAAGTACGCGGAGTTCAGTTTGAAAAAGAAGCAGATGGAGCACTTTGGAAGGTGCCTATCAATAATCAAACTTTCCAATCAGGTTTAATCGGGGTCGTTACTAACACAGACGTTATTATCAAGCTCAAGAATGGTGCTACACTTACGAGCCTAGGGCTTGATTCAAAGAAAATTGATTTTACAACTACTTGGGTAAGATCAGATGGAAAAGCAGATAGGGGTGGAAATGACAATGGGTTCATTCTCAAGAATAACCCTAATGTTCCTGCGCTTCCAACCAATTCCGGTGCTGGTAATGATGACTACCTAGGAACTGGACTGAATCTTCTTACAACTGATGGTACACAGTCGAAGGATGGTAATTTTTCAGGTGGCAATACCGGCAAGCTTGTAAGCTACGATGCCAAGAACAAGGTTATAAAGTCGACAGTTTCTTTCAAGCCTGACCAGAACTTCCTGCAGGCAAATAGCGGATGGGTTCTATATATCAATGAAGTAATTCCGAAGGAGCTGCTCAAGTACATCGATACTAATGAGGTTAGACTTGGTGTTTCCACACCAACTGGTACAATCACAGCGTCTAATCCTATTAAGCTAACTGTAGACCCTAACGGAAATGGTGTAATTTCTACAAAAGATACCCCGGCACTCAGCATAGTTGGCGATGACTGGAGCAAGGTAGAACAAGTTAGGAATACCCTTGATTCACAAGTTTTCTACGGAGCACTAGGACAGAGAAGGTCATATACAATTGAGTATAAGCTGAAGTCGAACGTTACAAATCAGGATTTCGCAAAGGCTCTAAACAATTATATCACTGCTAATAATCAGCAGCTTAACTTTGAGTCATGGCTCACAGCTGACTTTGTAGATTCTACAAACGCATTTAAGGGAATTAGAAAGCCTGACGGTGGGAAGCCTAATAAGAGAATTCAGCACTCATATACTAACGCATTCCTTGAGGTTCTTGACACGGATAAGGACGGTCTATTTGACTTTGTAGAAGACGAAATAGGTTCTGATAAGTATAACGTTGATACTGACGGCGATGGAGTTCCTGATGGTCAGGAATACCTAACAGATAAGACTGATCCGACAAAGGCTAATTCGTATCTGGTAGTTAAGCCAAATGTTACAACGACGAACATCGAAGCAAATAGAGCAGAGACAATCAAGGGAACTGTTCCAAAGACAATTTATAATAACCCTGCAGATGAAACTAAGAAGCTAACCGCTACTAACACTGATGCGGGTAACGTTATTGTAAAAGCCTATAAATACGTCGCTGATGATACAGATTACACTCATGAGACGGCTAAGGCAGAGACTACAATACCGTTTTCTGATTTGAAAGATGGAAAATTTAGCATAAACGTTCCAGCAGGAACTTTTGCAGACGGTGATAAAGTCATACTTGTAGCTTACTCACCGGATGGAAAGAATCCTATGGTTTCGAGCACTAAGGTAAATGTTGGTGCTATCAAAGTCACATTTGATACTAATGGCGGAAAATGGGCAGATGGTACGAATGTAGACAAGGTTGTATCAGCAGTAAACGGAAAAGCAACTCAGCCAGAAGAGCCTACCCGAGATGGTTATAAATTTATGGGATGGGCTGCAACTTCTGGTGCTACTGAGGCGGATGCGGATATTCTAAAGAATATTACTGAAGCCAAAGAAGTCTTTGCTGTATGGAAGGATAACAAGGCTCCAGTAATTGATAACATTGGAGACCAGACAGTTATCGAGGGACAGCCAATCACAGAGATTACTGTTACAACTGATGATCCTACTGCTACTGTTACGGTTAAAGATTTACCGACTGGAGTTCAGTATTCGAATGGAAAAATAAGCGGAACTCCTAAAGTTACTGACTGGCATGGTAATGAGGAAACTCGAGAGATTACCGTTACGGTAGAGGCTAAGGATTCCGCAGGAAATACTTCTACAAAGACATTTAAAATCACAGTTCAGAGGGATACCGATAAGGATGGTATACCAGATGTTACTGATCTTGATGATGATGGAGATGGATACCTAGATTCTGAAGAAACAGCTAAGGGATCCGATCCAAAGAATTCAAAGTCAGTACCGGCAGGTATGATAACACCGATTGCTCAGACTACAGTTACAAATCCGATTCAGACGGTTAATGATAAAACAGCAATTACGAATATAGTTGTAACACCGGGGGCTTCTGGCGCAACTGTTACCGTTGATAACAGTAAGTTACCAAGCGGAGTAACTTATGATGCAGGTACAAAGACAATAAGCGGTACACCAAATGTAACAAATTGGGGTAGTACAGAAGAAAAGCGTAAGTTTGAAATTCCTGTTGTAGTTAAGAATCCAGACGGCTCTAAGATTACAAAGACAGTAGAAATCACTGTACTTAGAGATACAGATGGAGATGGTGATCCAGATATCACTGATACGGATGATGATGGAGATGGATACTCTGATACAGAGGAGACGACAAAAGGATCTGATCCGAAGAATAGTCACTCTATACCAGCAGGTACGATTACTCCAGCAGACCCGTTAAATATTATTAATCCAGTACAGACTGTTGTTGATAGACATCCTATTAATGATATAACTATTGGAACGATAGATATTGACTCGACTGAATATGTTGATAGTGCAAAACTTCCACCGGGAGTTACATATAATCCAGGAACTCTCTCAATAACTGGAACACCTAATGTGACTAACTGGGGTAGCAATGAAGAAAAGCGCAAGTACGAAATTCCTATAGTCGTTACAAACTCAGATGGTTCATCGATTACTAGAATCGTAGAAATAACTGTTCTAAGAGATACAGACGGAGATGGTGATCCAGATATAACAGACCCAGATGATGACGGTGATGGATATACCGATCTCGCAGAAAAGACACAAGGTTCTGATCCTAAGAGTGCAAGCTCTATTCCAGCGGCTGTTGTGACACCTGTTGCTCCAACTACTATCACAAATGGGACACAGACGGTTAATGATAAGACAGCAATTACAAATATTGTAGTAACACCTGGAAATGCAGCGTCTGTAGTTACAGTAGATAATAGTAAGCTACCAAATGGTGTTACCTACGATGCAGGTACTAAGACTATCAGTGGTACACCAAATGTTACCGATTGGGGTAGCACAGAAGAAAAGCGTAAGTTCGAGATTCCTGTAGTTGTTACGAATCCAGATGGAACTAAAATCACCAAAACTGTAGAGATTACAGTACTAAGGGATACAGATGGCGATGGTGATCCTGACATCACAGATACAGATGATGACGGAGATGGCGTACCAGATACGGTAGAGACGGCAAAGGGCTCAGATCCTAAGAATGCGAATTCTAGACCAGCTGCTGTTATAACTCCTGTGGCGCCAACTACTATCACGAATGGTACACAGTCTGTAAATGATAAAACCGCAATTACTAACATTGTAGTAACACCTGGAAATAATAATGCAACTGTATCTGTAGATACAAGCAAGCTACCAAACGGCGTAACTTACAACCCAGCAACTAAGACTATTAGTGGCACGCCAAACGTAACTGATTGGGGTAGTACAGAAGAAAAACGCAAGTTTGAAGTTCCTGTTGTAGTTACGAATCCAGATGGCTCTAAGATTACCAAGACTGTTGAAATCACAGTACTAAGGGACACTGACGGGGATGGCGATCCAGATATCACTGATCCAGATGACGATGGAGATGGCGTATCTGATGTAGAGGAAAATGCGAGAGGATCTAACCCTAAGAATAGAGGGTCTGTCCCTGCTGCAGTGATAGTTCCAGTATCACCTACGACAATCACTAATGGAACGCAGAGCGTTAATGATAAGACTGCGATTAGCAATATCGTAGTGACACCTGGAAATAATAATGCAACTGTGTCTGTAGACAATAGCAAGCTACCAAATGGTGTTACCTACGATGCAGGTACTAAGACTATCAGTGGTACACCAAATGTTACCGATTGGGGTAGCACAGAAGAAAAACGCAAGTTTGAAATTCCAGTAGTCATTACGAATCCAGATGGTTCTAAGATTACCAAGACTGTTGAAATCACAGTACTAAGGGATACAGATGGTGATGGTGATCCTGACATCACAGATACGGATGATGATGGCGATGGCGTACCAGATACGGTAGAGACGGCAAAGGGATCAGACCCTAAGAATGCGAACTCTAGACCAGCTGCTGTTGTAACTCCTGTGACACCAACTACTGTTACGAATGGTACGCAGTCTGTAAATGATAAGACTGCGATTAGTAACATCACAATTACACCTGGAGCTACAGGTTCTACAGTAACAGTAGATACAAGCAAGCTACCAAATGGCGTAACTTACAACCAAGCAACTAAGACTATCAGTGGAACACCAAACGTAACTGATTGGGGTAGTACAGAAGAAAAGCGTAAGTTTGAGATTCCAGTAGTCATTACGAATCCAGATGGTTCTAAGATTACCAAGACTGTTGAAATCACAGTACTAAGGGATACAGATGGCGATGGTGATCCAGATATTACCGATACGGATGATGATGGCGATGGTATACCAGATACGGTTGAGACAGCAAAGGGTTCAGACCCTAAGAATGCGAACTCTCGACCAGCTGCTACGATTACACCTATTGCGCAGCCAACGATCACTAATGGAACACAGAGTGTTAATGATAAGACTGCGATTAGCAATATCGTAGTGACACCTGGAAATAATAATGCAACTGTGTCTGTAGACAATAGCAAGCTACCAAATGGTGTTACCTACGATGCAGGTACTAAGACTATCAGTGGAACACCAAACGTAACTGATTGGGGTAGTACGGAAGAAAAACGCAAGTTTGAGATTCCAGTAGTCATTACGAATCCAGATGGTTCTAAGATTACCAAGACTGTTGAAATCACAGTACTAAGGGATACAGATGGTGACGGTGATCCTGACATCACAGATACGGATGACGATGGCGATGGCGTTCCAGATACGGTAGAGACGGCAAAGGTCTCAGATCCTAAGAATGCGAATTCTAGACCAGCTGCTACGATTACACCTATTGCACAGCCAACGATCACTAATGGAACGCAGAGCGTTAATGATAAGACTGCGATTAGCAATATCGTAGTAACACCAGGAAATAATAACGCAACTGTAACTGTAGACAGTAGCAAACTACCAAACGGTGTAACTTATGATTCAGGAACTAAGACAATTAGTGGCACGCCAAATGTAACTGATTGGGGTAGTACGGAAGAAAAACGCAAGTTTGAGATTCCAGTAGTCATTACGAATCCAGATGGTTCCAAGATTACCAAGACTGTTGAAATCACAGTGCTAAGGGATACAGATGGTGACGGTGATCCAGACATTACAGATACGGATGATGACGGAGATGGATATTCAGATGCTGTTGAAGATTCAAATGGAACTAATCCTAAGGATGCGAATTCTAGACCAACCTCTGGTGCAAACTCAGGAAGGCCAGGAGGACATAATGCACGTAATCATGCAGGAAAGACTCCACTAAGATCCGTTTTCGGTCCTAAGACAGGAGATAGCTTTGAGGTTTATGTATATGCAGGATTTGCTATCTTTGCAGCATTTGAAGCAGCAATTCTGATGCTAATTCGCAAGAGAAGAAGAGACCGTTAATAGGAGCACTAGTTGCACGAATTTTAACCTTCTCTAAACCTTAGAAGGTATTAATGGTTAATAAAATGGGCTTGAGCACAGTGCTCAGGTCCATTTTTCTATCTAAATAAATTAAGATATTAATATATGATAAAATCTCGATAATTGCACAAATGCTTGGTAATATCGTGTATAATGTGTGAACAAGTATGTAAATTTTGACATACTGGAATAGGTTATTTTTTATTCATGAAAGTAAAGGGTTTGAAATGAGTATTAGAAAATCTCTTACACCTATCTTGGTGACACTGGTAACCTTAATTTCAGCATTCATAATGTTTGGTTTAGAAGCTAACGCAGCGACTGTAAATGCGAGCAGTACTGCAGAGATTCAGCAGGCAATTAACAATGCTACAGGGGCTACTGAAATTGTTCTTACTAGAGATATGGATCTCAGTACACCGATTAATGTGCCAGCAGGTAAGGACATCACTTTGAAGGGTGCTGTAACAATCACTAAGAAGAACACTGGAATAGCTGTAAAGATTGCGGAAGGTGGGTCTTTGACATGGCAGGATGTTAAGCTAGATGGAAATCAGCTTGGCACAAACTATAGTTCCGCCATCATCGATAATGCTGGTAAACTCACGATGAATAGCGGAGAAATCAAGAATGTAAAAACTGATTCGGGATTTGTTGGCATAGTTAAAGTGAGAGGGACAAATGCTTCGTTCACTATGAACGGTGGCTCGATTCACAATAACAAGATGTCTAACCAGTTTATTGCTGTTGTCAAGGTTACAGAGGGTGCTTCATTCACTATGAACGGTGGTGATATCTCTAATAACACTCTTACACCAGATGGAAGCTCTGGAAATAATGCTGCCGTAACCGTTGAGGGAATCAAGGGAAGCTCAACTATGGTAATGAATGGGGGTACCATCACTGGCAATAGTGCTGATTTTGGCGGAGTGCTCGTTGGAAGCTTCAGTACAGCAAGTACGCGTGACCTTAACTGGTCAAATTCAGCGTATATCTTTTCGACCGGTAAGATGACAATGAATGGGGGTACCATCTCTAACAATACTGCTAACTCGCTTGGTGGCGGTATAGCTGTTAATGGAGCGGGTCAGCTTACAATGGAAGGTGGAACTATTTCTGGAAACAAGGCACCATTTGGCGGTGGAATAGGAATTAATGACTATCTTCTTTCTAACGACCGTGGTTCATACCCAGAGAGCACTTGGAGAAGATTTTTCCCTACTAAGGTAACGATAAACAACGGTACTATCACTGGTAACCATGCGGTTCTAACTGGTCACAAGGTAAATAATGACCCTTATGCAGAGAACGGCGTAGGTGGTGGTATCTACGTTGCTTCACAGGAAGTTACTATAAATGGCGCTAATATCACCAACAATACTGCTGGAAAGCAGGGTGGTGGAGTATATGTTGCCGCTGTACCATATAGGCTTCAGATGGGTAAGACTATGGTGACTGGAAATACAGCTACAAAGCTTGGTGGCGGAATGTGGCTTTGCCCAACAGGAAGTGCAAAGACGGCAATTACTAATGGCGCTTCGTTCTTTGACAACACAGCAGGTACTGGTGCAAATAACAATGATACAACTGCAGCTGGAGATGATGTTGCATCCATTTCAAAGAATGACCCAGCTACACAGACTCTAATACTATCTAATAATGGATTAGATAATTGGCTTGTTCACTGGTATGAAGATGGAAAGATTGATAATTCATATCTAGGCGCATCTAACGGAAGTGATAGATACCCTAATACAGTTAACCCTCCTGTTGATAGAGGTACGTTAAATGGAATAACTGATAACATCAGTTTGAAGTCCATTATGTCAGATCAGGGTAAGGCAGCAGCTAGAACATCCGCAAAGGTTGTAGTTACAGGAAATAAAGCACCTCGTGGTGGTGGAATTGGATCTAATGGTGAAGTTGATTTTGGAACATCTCCAATTAACTACGACAAGATAAAACTAGAAGTCACAAAGAAGTGGGAAACTGATAATAATGATCATGTAACATCTGTAACAGTTGGTTTGTTCAGAGTTACTAAGAGTGTCATTGACGGCGTGGTGCTGAAGGATGCAAATGGTAATCCTATAGATACAACTGGCTGGACTGCTAGCCAGCTATCCGAAGCAAAGATTAAACAGCTGATGGAAAGCGGGTCTACTGATTATCAGCAAATTGATCAGGTTGTTCTTAATGATGCAAATAACTGGAAACATAGCTTCGTTGACTTAATAAAGTTCAACATGGTGAATGATGCTCAGGATACTAATAATCCTTTCATTTATGTTGTTCGTGAAATGGACAGCAATGGAAACTGGGTTCAGAATGAGTCGAAAGCAAATTTTGGAACACAGACGATAAAGGTTGCATATGAAATAGTTACAGAGGCTACTGGTGATTCAAAACAGACAATCTCCAATAATGTTGCGCCAGAAGAGATGACCATAGAGGTTAAAAAGGATTGGGTAGGTAAGAAAGCTAGCGAAGTTAAGGTCCAGCTATACAAAAATGGAGCTCCGCTGGGGACAGTCGTTACATTAAATGCCGCTAATAACTGGACAACAAGATTTGAGAATCTCCTCGTAAAGGATGCCGGTGCAGCGAATAATAACGAATATAAGGTTCTTGAAGTTGGAGAGTCAAATGGTGAAATTACCATTAATGGTAGTACTTATAAAGTAACCTATGGTGAGATTGACCAGGATGGCAAGACTGTTATTACCAATGCTGAAAAGCCAAAGCCAAACCCTAAGAATCCTCCTAAGAAGGTTAAGCGCACACCTAAGACTGGTGATGCAAATCATGTGGTATTCTTCACGATTCTAGGAATTGGTGCACTTGTATCACTCGGCTTCGTATATGGAGTAAAAAGAAAGTATATGTAAGGCCTTAGTTTAACAAATATTACAACCAATAAAAGCGTTTGCCATGAACTTCGGCAAACGCTTTTTTCTTATAAATAAGTGATTTTTAAATTGCTTTACACCATGTATAAGTGATAATAAATCTCTAAATGTATCATACTAATTAGTGATTTTCTTACTCTTCCGATGCAGATGATATAAGATCGCAAGTGTTGGTAGAATGCATACGTACGATGTAACATTTAGAAGTGTGTTAGTAAAGTCAGTATCGAGTGAAGGTGGCAATGTTCCGCTCAGATTGTTAATGCCGTGTGCAAATGCAACAAACACCAGCGATCTGCACTTCTTCATGAAGTAAGCTAGGATCATGCCAAAGATTGCCGTATACACACCCTGTATAAAGCTTCCGTGCCATATACCGAACATAACACCGGTTATGATTACAGGAAACCATGAACTTCTCGTTGCATTCTCAAAGCTGCTAAAGATGATTCCGCGGAAAAGTATTTCCTCGATTATCGGTCCTACTACAACAATCGCAAGGAATAGCCATATATACGGGCCTTTCTCCATATCGCTATATAGCGAATCAAATCCTTTGACTTGCTTTGCGAGAAAAGGTGAATAATCAGCAATAATGTACACGCCGTTTAACCAAAGGCTCGATATTCCACCCGTACCGAAGCCGAGGATTATAGCATATATTACTCCAGTTGGTTTAGATATACGAACTTCGGGCTCTCTTTTGGTAAAAACTGTGCGATAAAATATGTAGCATATGATAGATAATACGAAAGCTATGGATGCATCCATAAAGCTCGCGCTTGAACTCAGAAATTTATCGCTAACTGAAAATAATGTTAGTCCTCTTTCTATAACAACGGATACTAAAGATGCCAATATGTCATATACAAACAAAAATATAAATGGTAGAAATAAAAATAGTAGTCTTTTTAAAGGTGATTTTTTTGTATCCAATTTATTTGCCTCCAATCATTTGATTTATATGATATCATAAACCTTAAATTGATAATAGAAATAATCGATGGTGCATTATATAATGACAAGAATAACAAAATGATTTTGCAATTACGAAAGGATATTATATGCATATATTTACACTGATAAGTCTTAAACTGTTTATAGGGTTCATTGTGATGATTCTAATTATTAAACGTGGGATTAAATCGCATAGGGATGTTTTCCTAGCGGAATATGAAGACGGCAAATTGTATTTTACAACTTATAAGTAGACAAGTGAAGAATTGCGAGGACTGAATGTACTTAATAACATTTGCAATAGTCACAGCATTTATAGCATTCCTGCTGTATTCATTTATCTATCTAGCTACTCCAAAGAAAAAGATATATGACTTCATCATCATTCATGGTGCTGGTCTTCGTGACGGTGAATATGTCACGACGCTGTTAAAGCAGAGAATTGACAAGGCCATTGAAGCTTTTCATAACTCCAGTAATCCGAACATTAAGATTATTTGTAGTGGTGGACAAGGGTCAGATGAGAAAGTTTCTGAAGCTAAAGCCATGGCAAATTACATTGCATCCAATACGGAAGTACCGATGGGCCGTGTGCTTCTCGAAGAAAAATCTACTACGACATATGAGAATTTGCTGTTTTCAAAAGAAATCGGAGAAGAGTTAGTAGATAAACCGAAGTTCTTGTTTGTAACTAATAATTATCATGTGTATAGAACTAGCGCTTATGCAAGAAAGATTAAGATGGACGGAGACGGACTAGGGTGTAGAACCGCGGGTTATTATATTCCATCTGCTTTCATAAGAGAGTTTATCGCTGCTTGCGTAAAGATTAAATGGGCATTTGTAGTACTCTATGCAATATTATTTATCTTCCTGTTCTTGCTATAGGATAGAAATAAACAAGTCAATATTAACAATTTTATATGAGATAATTTTAAGCATCTGTAAACGATATATGATTACAATTCTGTGTATATCAAAAGCAGGTGCTCTTATTATTTTATAAAATCTTATGCACACAGTATATATATGTGATTTTTTTAGGTATACTGACCTCTAATATTTGTTAGATGTATCTAATATGATAATATAGACATAATAAATTTGCGATTACAATTTATTATAACGGCTTTATATGATAATGAGAGGTTTGAGGAAACATGGAATCAAGTAGAATCAAGCGTAAACGCCAAAAAGAGATAATGCTAGTTTCACAGATGATCAAGCTTTATTGTCATAAAAATCATACTAATCGGAATGGAAAAGAACTTTGCGATGAATGTCAAGAGTTGATCGAGTATGCGCGTGAACGTAGCGAGAAATGCCGTTTTATGAAGAGCAAGTCATTTTGCAGTAACTGTAAGATTCACTGCTACTCGCCAGATATGAGAGATAAAATTAAGAAGGTCATGCGTTATAGTGGACCGCGAATTATCATATATCATCCGCTTCTGTGTCTAAGACATGTTATAACAGGAGCGAAGGAAAAGAGGAGAACTAGGCGTGATTAAGATGAGGCTTATTAAGCTATTGAAGGGCTCTGGAAAGTACATAATCTATCAGATTGCATGGCAGTGGCTTTCACTGCTCGCTCAGATTGCGATAGTATGGCAGGTAACTCAGTTAATCGATGAAGCGTGGCAAAAGAGTATTACAAGCTCCGGTGTTCTTATGACTATTGGAATTGTATCGGCTGGACTTATCGTTAGGTTTATTTGCGACCGTTTATATTCACGTTCGTGTTATTTGGCTAGTGTCGATGTTAAGCGTGTGCTTAGAGAGCAAATATATAGAAAGGTTCTATGGCTAGGACCATCATACCGCGAGCAGATTAGAACATCTGAAATTGTGCAGATGACTGGTGAAGGCGTAGAACAGCTTGAGACTTATTTTGGCAGGTATCTAAGCCAGTTTTTATACGCGCTTTTAGCACCGTTTTCTCTATTTATTATAATTTCAAGAATTAGCTTAAGAACAGCTGTCGTGTTACTCGCTGCAGTTCCGCTTATTCCGATTGTAATCATGTTAGTAATGTTTATTGCTAGAAAGATTCTCGGGAATTACTTCGATATATATTATGGCCTTGGAGACAGCTTTCTCGAGAAGCTGCAGGGAATGACAACTCTGAAGATTTATAGAGCTGACCGGAGGGCAGTAGAGCAGATAGATAGTGAATCAGAGCAGTTCCGCAAGATAACGATGAAGGTTCTGATGATGCAACTTAACAGCACCTCGATTATGGACATTATCGCTTACGGTGGGGCAGCTGCTGGAATTATAAGTGCGCTAACAGAATTTTCTGACCGTAACATCAATGTTTCGGGAGTGTTAATGTGCATATTCTTAGCTGCAGAGTTTTTTCTTCCCATGCGCCTCCTTGGTAGCTTCTTCCATATCGGAATGAACGGTATGAAGGCAAGCGATAGAATATTTGCATTTCTTAATCTGCCAGAGCAGAAACGTGGAGAAGAGGAAATTGCTGGGAACAAGATAGATATATCGCTCGATAATGTCTCATTTTCTTATGATGAGAGCAGAGAGGTTTTACATGATATAAGTATGAATATAGATTCATGCTCTCTTGTGTCCATCGTTGGAGTTTCGGGCTCAGGAAAATCCACAATTGCTGGAATCTTGCTTGGTAAGAATCATTATTATAGTGGCAGTATAAAAGTTAACGGTACTGAGCATAAAGAATTATCTAGCAAATCGCTTATGGAGAATTTCACTATGATTGGCCATAACAGCTGGGTTTTTAAGGGTACAGTGCGTGAGAACCTGCTTATGGGAAATCCTACGGCAACTGATGCTGAACTGTTAGATGCTTTGGATAATGTAAATCTAAAGAACTTTCTTGAGTCACAGAGCGGTTTAGATACTAGGGTGGAATCAAATGCTTCTAACTTCTCAGGTGGTCAGAAGCAGAGACTTGCCCTAGCTAGAGCTCTCCTTCACGACACACCAGTATACATATTTGATGAAGCAACATCTAACATCGATGCTGACAGTGAGGAAGCTATAATGACAGCTGTTAAGCAGATTGCTAAAAAGAAGACCGTAATCTTAATATCCCATAGACTTGCTAATGTCACAGATAGCGATGCAATATATATGCTTAAAGATGGCAAGATCATCGAAAAAGGTACGCATCATGAACTCATGGGTATCAAGGGAACATATGCAAATCTTTTCTCTGAACAATCAGAGCTTGAAAACTATTCAAGAGGAAGAGAGGAGGCTTAAATATGGACAAAGATATGCGTAGGTCTGATATAGCGATAATGCGGAGACTAATCGTACTAGTAAAGCCTCTTACAGGCGTAATGATAACAGGCATCATACTTGGTGTAGCCGGATTCCTCTGTGCTATATTCCTAACCATTGTAGGTGGCATTGGAGTTATAAAAGGTCTATCCGTATTTGGTGGAGACGTCATGTTCGGCAGCACTGCACTAGATGAAGTGATTTCTTGGAATCAGATATTTGTGCTGCTTATTGGGCTTGCATTAGCGAGAGGTATTCTTCACTATGGCGAGCAGTATTGTAATCACTATATAGCTTTTAGAATTCTTGCGATTATACGTCATAAGGTTTTTGAATGCCTTAGAAAGCTCTGTCCGGCGAAGCTTGAAGGAAAGAACAAGGGCGACCTAATCTCTATTATCACGGGTGATATCGAACTTCTTGAGGTGTTCTTCGCACATACCATATCTCCGATTGTAATTGCATTTTTAACTTCGCTAATAATGGTGGTATTCATAGGAGCTCAAAGCATGGTGGCTGGGGTCATAGCATGTATGGGATACACTGTAGTTGGAGTTGTACTACCGATATGGAACGGTAAGAGAAGTGCTAGTGCTGGAATGAAGTTTCGTAACGGCGTCGGTGAACTAAATGGCTTCGTACTAGATAGCATGTACGGTGTGGATGAGATTCTGCAGTATGGTCAAGGTGATCAGCAGCTCAGTAAGATGAATGAAAAGTCACAATCGCTTGCCGAGGATCAGGAGAATCTGAGCAAATTCGAAGGCTCTCAGAGGGCAGTAACTAATATTGTCATCCAGCTATTCTCTTGGGGCATGTTATTTACGATGATTTACCTTTATATGGAGAGTGCGGCTACATTTTCTGAAGTGCTGATTTCAACACTTGCTATGATGAGCTCCTTCGGACCAGTCGTTGCACTTGCTTCGCTTTCTAATAGCTTAAATCAGACACTTGCCTGCGGGGAGAGAGTCCTGGCACTACTCGAGGAAGCACCTCCGGTCGAGGAAGTATGTGGCAAGGAGCATACTTATTTTGAAGGGGCTAAGGCAGACGATATAACTTTCTCATATGAAGACGAGATTATATTAAAAAATGTAACGGTAGATATTGAAAAGGGTAAGGTGCTCGGAATACATGGTGCTAGCGGTTCTGGAAAATCAACGCTCTTAAAGCTCATAATGAGATTTTGGGATGTGAAAGAGGGCCAGATGCTGATATCTGAAAAGGATATCAAGGAAATCAATACAGATGACCTTCGCTCAATGTCGTCATATGTAACACAGGATACGATACTGTTTCGTGATACCATAGCAAATAATATTAGGATTGCTAATCCAGACGCAGAGCTCGCTAAAGTTGAGGAGGCAGCTAAGAAGGCTAGCATTCACGATTTTATTATTAGACTTCCGCACGGTTATGAGACAAACGTAGGAGAGCTCGGTAGCACTCTGTCTGATGGTGAGAAGCAGAGAGTAGGGCTTGCAAGAGCATTTCTTCATGACTCAGAGCTCTTGCTACTTGACGAACCGACCAGCAATCTAGATGTTCTGAATGAGGGAATTATCCTAAAGTCTCTTGAAAATGAAAAAATAGGAAAGACAATAGTACTCGTATCTCACAGGAAATCGACACTTTCGCTTGCCGATAGAATATATGAGATGGATAACGGCAGATTATCATAATTTAATTATGCTATGAATAAAAATTGAGCATAACTAAGCTGAGAAAGATTGATTTACACTCGGAATTGATAAAGGAGTTAAAAAATGTTCTGGGATAATATAGCAGGCGTATATGACATATTCGTTAAAGTTATAAACAGAAAGACACATAACGAGCTAAAGAGGATAGTTGGCAAATACATAGAGTCAAATGACAATGTGCTCGAGTGTGCGGCAGGAACCGGTATGCTTAGTGCTGTTATAGCTGAAAGGTGTAATACGCTTGTCGCAACTGATTTTGCACCTAAGATGATTAAACGTGCTGAGAAGAACTGCTCGTCTTATACTAATATCAATTTTGAATATGCGAACATCATGTCACTTAAATATCCGGATGATAGCTTTGATAAGGTTATTGCTGGTAACGTGATACATCTTCTAGATGAACCACTAAAGGCACTTGCCGAGTTAAACCGTGTCTGCAAACCTGGTGGACTTTTAATAATTCCAACGTATATGAATCGTGATAAACATGATAAAAAGAGCGCACTGACTGATTCGGTCGGAAAAGCAGGGGCTGATTTTAAACAATATTTTAATGTTGTTAGCTATATTGAATTTTTTAAAACAGCTGGATATGATGATGTAAATGTAGAGCTGGCAGATGGAAGGATTCCGTGTGCAGTTGCAACTATGACTAAATTAATATAAATATGAATGATAAAAAACTGCAAGGAGATGGTTAAAATAGCTCTTCGGTTTGTTCTTAGATGCTTTTTTATATATTAAGCGAAAAGAACTGTTGGGACTCTTATAATTTTAATTTATAATGGAAGAGGTTCTGCATAATGTAACACATAGAGATATACCTATCATGAATTATATTTTTGAAATCATATTACTTGCAATAATTGTAATTGTGCCGATAATAGTTATCTGGCATCGAGGCAATCTTGCACAATCTGGCCAGAAAAGAGCCGGTATAAGAGGCGAGAAGTTCACTAGTAAGCTGATACGAGAAACTCTGCGTAATGACGACACTCTACTCTGTAACGTAAGTATTTCCTTTAATGACTAACAATAAACTAAATTCTCAAACGCGAGAGAAGATTATAGAACTACTATCTTAGATCAAAGCTGTATTAACAATGTTATATGAAAGAGGCATATTAATATATGAAAAAAATATACTTATTAGGGCTGGTAATAACATTAATTATGATATTGTGCTCTGGATGTATACTGCCTGATGGTAAACCATTAACCACTGAGAGTGTAACGGAGAAGGCCGAAGAGCGTTACGGTGCAGGTAAGGTAAAAGTTAAACAGCTTGATAGGAAGACTTGGGAAATTTCGCCTACTGATTATCCTGATATCAAGTACACCATTAAGCAGAAAATTGGTCATGGAGGTGTAATTCCAGTCCCTGCATATACGGATGATGATAATAGAATGGAAATATTAGGTAAAATTGTCCTGCATAAGTTTTTCAGCCGAAAAGAGATAAAAAATATAGAATTCTCGGATTCAATAATTAAGTATAAATGCAATGTAAAAAGTGATCAGGATGTTGAAGCTCTGTGTTCTAAGCTGCAGGCAATGTGCGAATACATGAATGAACACTATAGTTCTGTCGTTAAGGATGCATATGTTTTGGCTTATTTCAAGGAGCCACGGGGAGCTGTTCCAGCTGTTGCCAAATATAAAAAACCAGCTATGCGAGATAAAATTAGCAAGTCTAAAATTATTTCGTATTTAGACTCTAAGTATGGTAGTGGAACTTACACATTCAGAAAAGTTCCATCAGATGAAGTTTCGCATGAAGGTGAAGTAGAGGTAAAACTGAATGCTTATCCGGATATGCCTTTCTACCTTGCAACCAGTACTAAGCAGGGTAAGCGAGGTCAGCTGACAGACACACTTTACATAGATATGATATATAATTTGGCATCTAAGTTTCCAGCGAGTGAATATGATTCTTCAAGCTATTTAGAAGTAGAAGGAGAAGAGAATCTTGATGGAGAAAGATACTATGGAGTTCTTCTAAGGCGTTACTTTAATTGGGGTGATGAGACAGGTGTTATCGAAAATATGCAGGTGATCCGAAAGGCTCTAAGGTCGTATTTGGATCAGTATCCGGTAGTTAATTATTCGGATTATCCTGAGAACAAGCATGTGGTGAAAACACCTATTTGTATGAAGATATCTGTACAGTTTTAATTTATAAGTAATATTATTAAGGAGGATATATATGGGTTTTGATATTAGCTATCATCCTATGAGCAGAACTCAGATGGAGGAGTGGTACTTTGCTCCGCTCAAGGCTCTTAGAGATGGAGATGAGAGTGTTCTAAATGCTTTAATGGAATCACAAGGAGAGGAATTCTTTCACGAAAAGTTTGTTGATCACATGAAATACTTCACATCGATAGATGAAGGAGAGCCATCGGAAAAGGGACTTCTATACGGATTACCTATAATCGGTGGATTCTTCCGCGACTATCAATATGTACGCGGTGCTGCTTTTTCGTTTGTAATAGAAAGACATCCCGAGATGGATAGATACCGCACCCCTTGGTCTGAAGTGCTACCTTCGTGGCTTCCTGCTCCTAGCAACGACTTGATTGAGGAGAATTACTCTGCAGGTATATTCATTGGTCCTGATCACGTAAAGGAGCTACTAAGAGATATAGAAAGTGATGAAGCTGTCCGCAGCATTGTTACAGAATCATTTGGACCGGACAACCTGGGGGTATTTCAGTTTGCTTTACAAGATGCTGCAAATACAGATAGTGGTCTTATCGAAGCAACCGAGGTAATGGAGGTTCAGCCATTTGACTTAAATAAATCAACTTGCTATTCAGATATACGATTTTGCGATCCTCGAGGCGCTCTTATATACCGTGAGGTGGCTTTAGCACAGGTTAGAGAAGCGACTGGTATGAGCGATGATGAAATAGCTGAGAATGTCGTATACAAGAAGACTGATCATGAGATACCAGAAGAGAGTGCTCCTAAGCCAGAGAAGAAGAAGGGGTTTCTATCAAAATTGTTCGGGAAGAAATAGTATGCTGGACAAATAATTCAATTTGAATAAAAGACTATGCACTCGTTGAGAGATTGACGTTACTAGTGTTATCATACATGAGTAACGTCAATTTAAATTATATGAAGGTACAAAGGTGTAAGAGATGAAAAAATACTGTCTGCCAGTGCTGATGCTGGTAACATTTGAGACGATAGCAGTGACGCTATGGCTCGCTAAGGACAACCTGTTTTATCTTCTCAATTTCAGCTATATCGGTATTTCTATATTCATTGGGCAGATGTTATTTATATGTAGGTATAAACATGCAAGGCGTATTGTGCAGCTACTCATCGGACTATATATGCTCATCTATCTTGGACTCATAAACAACGAGAACATGCAAATAGAAGGCTTCTGGTACTACTTGTTCACCGGCGTCTTCGAGGCAGCTACGATTCACTATGCTGTGGCGAAAATCTTTGGACCACTTATATTCGGTAGAGGCTGGTGCGGTTATGCGTGCTGGACCGCAATGGTGTTAGACTTCTTGCCATACAAAGTGCCATCTGGACCTAGAAAGAAAATAGGTTGGATTAGATACACTACATTTGTAGCAGCGTTTTTCTTCGTATCGGCTTTATTCCTAGCTAAAGTAGGTAATATCGAACGAATAATGTTCTTTGCCTTTATAATTGGCAATGCGTTATATTACGCAGTTGGAATAGGTATGGCGTTTGCATTTAAGGATAACCGAGCATTTTGCAAATACGTCTGTCCGATAACAGTATTCATGAAACCGATGAGCTACTACTCACTAGTCCGAATCAAGTGTGATACTGATAAGTGCATATCATGTGGTAAATGCAAGAAGGTTTGCCCGATGGATGTCGAGATGACGGACAATTCCAGAAAAAGGGCGAATGGTACAGAGTGCATACTCTGCACTGAGTGCGTTAAGGTGTGCCCTGTTAATGCGCTTAAATAAGTAAGAATTAAAAAAAGAACTTAATGATATAGCCCTTGAAATTATACGACTACAGGGCTATTTTTTATTATGAAAGCATGAATATAGTGTTAATGCATCACAAGAATAGATATCTCATGATAATAGGAGTATAAAGCATGTTTAGAATATTAATTGTGGAGGATGATAAAAACATCAGTTCAATCATAAGCGAAGAACTTTCCCAGTGGGGATACGAGACTCGTGGAATTGATAACTTTAATGATGTATATGATGATTTTAAAGAGTTTGAGCCAGATTTAGTTCTAATGGATATTACGCTTCCTCAGTATAACGGGTTTTATTGGACGCAAAGGATAAGACAAGAATCTAATGTTCCTATAATTTTCATTTCATCTCATTCAGAATCGATGGATATGATTCAAGCGATTCAGTTTGGGGCGGATGATTATATTATAAAGCCTATTGATATTGCAGTTACCAGGGCTAAGATACAGGCTGTACTGAGAAGAGCTTATGATTACACGGTGGATTCCGAAAAGATAACTTATGGAGAACTGACTTTAAATCTGTCTGCCGCACTGCTTGAAGGTAAGGACGTCACAGTTGAACTAACTAGAACAGAGCTACTGATACTTGAAAGTTTGTTTAATATGAAAGGACAGATAGCCAAGAGAGAAGATATAATTAATCACTGCTGGCAAGGTGATGACTTCATAGATGACAATACACTTGCGGTAAATATGACGAGGCTAAGAAAAAAGTTAAACGGGATTGGCTTTGAAGATTTAATTCAAACAAAAAAGGGTATTGGGTATTTCTTAAGGTAGAGAGAATATGAGAAAAGTAAGCGATTTTTTAAAAAATGAATATAAGATCATCGTAACAGTGCTATACACAACAGGTGTGTTTGGGATTGTCTTTTCGTTTGCAAATTTTAATCGAGAATACTTTTGGCTTGGAGTAAAAGTTGTTGCTTTTATTAGTGCGATATTCCTTTTTATCGAATGGACAAACTATACAAGACAAGAAAATTACAAGATAACATCGAAGGAGCTTGAAATAGAAAACAGAAGGCTATTAAATCAAGCCACCATTGATAGGCGAGAACTTGAAGAATATTTCTTATTATGGGTTCATCAGATAAAGACACCTATAACAGTTTCAAATTTAATATTACAAAAGGGCGAGTTTGAAGATAAGAATAAACTTAAAGAGCAGATGTTCTATATCGAAGAATATACTAATATGGCTATAAACTATCTGAAACTCATGGATAGGGATGCAGATATGGATATTACATCTATTAGCCTAGATTCTCTAATTAGAAGTCTACTTAAGAAGTATTCGATGCTGTTCATTGAGAAACACATATCCTTAGATTACAATCATATTTCAGCTAATGTTATTTCAGATACAAAATGGCTATCGATATTGATAGAACAGATTTTAGCAAATGCGATTAAATACACCGAATCAGGAACTATACAGATAACTTTTGAAGAGGATTCAAACACACTTAAAATCCGTGATACTGGAATTGGAATACGCTCAGAGGATCTAAGTAAAATATTTGACCGAGGTTATTCTGGATTTAATGGAAGAATTAATGAAAAATCTAGCGGTCTCGGTTTATATCTAGTCAAAACTATTGCGAATGTAATTAACGTCAAAGTAAATGTTCAGTCGACATTGAATGTCGGGAGTGTGTTCTCGATTAGATTTCCTTCGAACTAATCTTTCAGAATTGTAAGGTTGTTATAATCGATTGTCATATTAGATAAATGCAGCGATTGATTACGATATGTAAAATTAGAGCATAAAGAAAAAAGGAGTGACTAAAGATATGGCAATCTTAGAATTAAAAGACGTAAAGAAAACGTATAAAACTAGAAAAGTGACAACAGAGGCTCTAAAGGGCGTAAATTTCTCGGTCGATAGTGGCGAATTCATTTCCATAATGGGTGAATCAGGTGCAGGAAAAACTACGCTGCTAAATATAATTGCAACTCTCGATAGAGCAACCTCAGGATCAGTAATTTTAAATGGACAAGATACAAGTCTCCTTAAGGACAGCGAGATATCCGATTTTCGTAGAAGAGAATTAGGCTTCGTATTCCAAGACTTTAACTTGCTAGATCAATTCAATAATAGGGATAATATATTTCTTCCACTTGTTCTATCTAATGAAAAAGAAGCCGTTATGAAGGACAGACTAAGTAAACTCAAATCCGCTCTTGGAATCGGCGAGCTTCTTGAAAAATACCCTTATGAAGTCTCAGGAGGTCAGAAGCAAAGAATCGCAGTTGCTAGGGGAGTAATAACTAATCCCGCACTTCTTCTTGCTGACGAGCCGACTGGCGCACTAGACTCGCAGTCGTCGGAGAGCCTCCTTAAGATGTTTTGCAAGATAAATGAAGCTGGACAGACCATCATCATGGTTACTCATTCACTGAGGGCATCATCTTATGCAAAAAGGGTACTTTTTATAAAGGACGGCATCGTTTATCACGAAATCTATCGAGGTGAGAACGAAAGGCAAGAGGCGTTCATGGAGCGCATTAATCAGGCTCAATTCATGCTGAATCGAGGTGATAACTAATGAAGTTTTCGATGGCAAGAAAGTTTGCTTTTCAAAATTTAAAGGCAAACAGAATTTTGGAGATACCATTTGTATTATCATCTGGAATTATGCTGATGCTTTTCAACATCATGATCTCACTTATCAACAATAAGTATGTTCAGACGAGACATAAAACTCTTCCCGAACTTATCACTATGGGAGCTGTGGTAGTTGGAATTTTTACGATTATCTTCGTAATGTACACGACTAATTTTTTACTAAAAAAGCGCAATAAAGAGTTTGCTTTATATGCAATTCTTGGCCTTGAGAAGAAGCACATTCGTAAAATCATAAGCATTGAGTTCTTCGTATTATTCTCAATCATAGCGATACTCGGAATGGTTGGTGGATACATTTTTGGACAGATTTCATTTTTGGGACTCAATAGATTAATGCATGATGTAACGGGCAGAATCATGGATTATCCATTCAGTATAACTGCGATGATTGTATGCTCTATTACGATGCTTGGCTTATATTTCATAACTATTGCAAGAAGCAGTTATAGAATATATATGACGACACCAGTGCAGCTGCTAGGAAAACAACATAGTGGCGAAGGTGAACCAAAATCAAGATTTGTTTTAACAATTATAGGATTAGCAGCTCTATGCGGCGGATATGGAATTGCCCTAACAACAGAAGGAACGCTATCCGCACTGGTTAATTTCTTCATCGCATCACTACTGGTTATAGCGGCTACATATCTATTATTCATCTCATTTTCAATTATTATATTGAAGATGCAGAGAAGAAGAAAAAGTTACTTTAAGCCAGAGAAGTTTCTCGGTGTCAGTGGTCTACTTTATAGGATGAAGAGCAATGCAGTATCTCTCGCAAGTATAGCTGTTATGAGTGTTGGTATTATTATCACGCTATCAGCTACGGCAACTATCTATTCTAATATTCAGAAAAATGGAGATAGCTTTATCGCATTTTCAAGAGATTACATTCTAACAAGTGATACTGCTGTATATGAGAATAACTTCAAAGATATTCAGAAAAATCTTGAAAACAGAGTGAGTCAGACTGTTACAGGTAAAGCGAAGATAAAGGACTCTTTTATAGAGCTCAGCATGAATCCTGCTGTAGCTAAAAAAGGAAATTCAATTGAGACATATACGAGAGATGCGAAAACTTCGCCGTATTTCATGTTCACATATGACCTTGCTAGTTATAATAAAAAGCTAAACAAAAATATTTCTCTTAAAGATGACGAAGTGCTAATGACTTCTAATAGAAAAGGTGCTCTCAATATGAGTAGCCTTAAAATCGGTGACCGCACCTTTAAAGTGAGAGAAATTGATAATAAAATCCTCTCTAGTGCAAATGTAGATAGTTATGCACTTGTTGTAAAAGATCTATCTACTATGCAGTATATAGCTTCCGTGCTGAAGACGTATAATATCCAGAATAAAACCATGGAAAATTCTTCAATAAAGTGCAGCATAGAATGGAATGTGTCTGGGATAAATAAGAATTCGTATGATAGAAGCCTAAGTAAGCTAAAGAATGATAATGGATATACACTTGAGAGTAGAGTAGAGGTACTAAAGGGTTTATACGAACTAAACGGCGGATTCCTATTTCTTGGAGTACTTATCGGTATAATCTTCTTAACTGGAACTATCCTCGTAATCTACTATAAGCAAATAAGTGAAGGGTATGAAGACCGAGAAAAGTATCAGATCATGAAGAAAATAGGACTTAATGATGATCTGATTAAAAAAACTGGAGCTTCTCAGATTGTATGGATGTTATACGCACCGCTTATGGTAGCGATTGTACACTGTATGGTGGCATCTAAGATCGTATATCAACTTTTAAAGATGTTCGGAGTAAACCAATTTACGCAGTATGGAACATACTTCGGCTTGGTAATCGGTGTATTCTTCGTGATATATTTCGTGATATTTAAGATGACGTCACGCACATACTATAAGATAGTAAAATAATTTTGAAAGATTAATACTGATGAAAACCTCTCTATTTGAAATAGGGAGGTTTTTATGTTGCGATTATCACTTGATAGAAATTACTAACTGCATTAGAATATATGGAGTTAAAACAAGTTAGGAGCAATAAATGAATTACAATGAGTCAAGAGTATATCTGGATGAACTATCCAGATACGGAAGTGTACTTGGCCTGGACAGTATGCGCGAGCTACTCCACAGACTGGGTGATCCACAAGACGGGCTAAAGTTTATTCATGTCGCTGGCACCAATGGCAAAGGGTCGATTCTCTCGTATCTATCCAGTATCTTAATTCAAGCAGGATATACCACGGGGTGCTACTTCTCTCCGTGGCTTTTTGAATACGGCGAGCAGTTTCAGGTGAATGGGGTTCATATCGCAGATGATGAGCTCGCACGCCATACTACAGAGATAGCCGAAGCGATTAGCAGCATGGTGGTAGATGGGCTTAATTCACCGACGCTATTCGAAGCTGAAACGGCTCTTGCTATGCTATATTTCAAGAGCAGAGGATGCGATTTCGTAGTGCTAGAGACAGGTCTAGGCGGCAGGGAGGATGCGACGAATGTCGTTGGTACAACCCTGGTTGAAGTGATAACACCAATTTCTAAGGACCACATGGCATTTCTTGGAGAGACTATTAGGGAAATCGCTGGTGAGAAAGCTGGTATAATCAAGCCTGATACCATAGTAGTAAGTGCTAAGCAGCATGCTGATGCTGAAGAAGTGCTAGCTGCTAAGTGCGCTGAACTCGGATCTGAGCTTAGAGTGGTTGATGAAGCTGCTATTGAACCGATTTCATATGGAATAGGAGAACAACGCTTTAATTACGGCTCCTGGGCGGACGTGACCATATCGCTTGCGGGAACGCACCAATTCAGCAATGCCTCGCTCGCTCTACTTGCGGTTGAGGCTTTAAGAGATAAGGACGTCATTATACCAGATGAAGCGATATACGATGGACTCAGAGCTGCAAGGTGGGTTGGACGATTTACGGAACTAGCAAAGGACCCAACGGTAATCATCGACGGTGCACATAACGAGGGTGCAGCTATGGCACTTGAATCGTCAATTCGCCAGTATTTTGGGGATAAGAAAGTTATACTGGTTATAGGTGTATTTAAAGACAAGGAGTACGATAAGTTGCTCTCGCACTTAGTACCGTTATCAAAGCAGGTTATAACTGTTGAGACGCCAAATAACGACAGAGCTATGCCAGCAATTGCGCTTGCACAAAAGGCGCTCTCTTATTCTAAGCATGTCGAGGCATCGGATAGCATTTATCAGGGGATTGATAAAGCGTATGAATACGCTAGTAAGGATGATGTGATACTAGTGTGTGGGTCACTATCTTTCCTAGGGGATGTAAAAAGGATTATAGAAACAAGGGGTACGAACAATGGATAGAGAAAAAATCATGGAAGGTGTAAAGTTAATACTCGATGGAATTGGCGAGGATGTAACAAGAGAGGGTTTGCTCGAAACACCTGAGCGTGTAGCCAAAATGTATGAAGAGTTAGCAGGTGGATACACTGATTCTGCTAGCACACACCTAGCGAAACGATTCGATGTTGAGAACAACGACATAGTTCTCGAGAAGGACATTGAATTCTACTCACTATGCGAACATCACATGCTACCGTTCTATGGACGCGTGGCTATCGCATATATACCTAATGGAGAGGTCATTGGACTAAGCAAGATGGCTAGAACTGTTGAGGTATTTGCCAAGAGACTGCAG
The DNA here is from genome assembly GCF_002998925.1 of Mogibacterium diversum. Lineage (NCBI taxonomy): Bacteria > Bacillati > Bacillota > Clostridia > Peptostreptococcales > Anaerovoracaceae > Mogibacterium > Mogibacterium diversum. Next base: position 491,197 of record NZ_CP027228.1, read on the forward strand.
CTTCAGGAGAGAATGACAGCGCAGATAGCTGATGCATTCATGGAGGAGTTAAATCCAAAGGGTGTTATGGTTATGATTGAGGCTGAACATATGTGTATGACTATGCGCGGAATCAAGAAACCAGGAACCAAGACAGTTACGGTTATGGCGCGCGGAAGCTTCGAGAACGACGAATGCCTACAAAATACATTCTTTAGAATGTTAGAGCATAGGTAGTAGATTAAATGGCTTATTCTGTAAAAAGTATGAACACGATTGATGTAGCTTTTCCGCATGAGAGAGGGTTTATAGACCGCTTTCAGGATATTTATCATGACGAACTTTGGCTGATTTGTATGGAAGAGATAGAAGCCGCTGAAAGTGGCAGAATTTACTGTAGGCATGATTTTACTCATCTGATGGATGTGGCTCGTATAGCGTATATTCTTTCGGTTGAAGAGGCTTTATGTATACAGAAGGATGTCATCTACGCTGCAGCACTACTTCACGATATTGGACGAAGTAAGGAGTATACTGATGGTATTCCTCATGACGAAGCGGGCGCTAGTATAGCAGAGGAAATTTTAAAGAGGTCATCATACAGCGAAAAGGAGCGAGAAGCGATAATTACTGCAGTTCGAGATCATCGAGGTCATTATGTACCAGAAGAGGCTAGCGGATTAATAGAGAGACTATCATACGTAATTAAACGTGCGGATAAGGAGTCGCGTCTATGCTTGAGCTGTGATGCACGCGATACCTGTAAGTGGCCTAATGATAAGAAGAATATGAACATCAAGTACTAATTGGGTTAATAGTGTAATTCCACAATAGTTATGTGGAAAGGATAAGGAATAAAATGAAAATTGGAAATAAAAACTTTGATTTAAAAAACGACTGTTATATCATGGGAATTCTTAACTTCACTCCCGATTCATTTTCTGACGGAGGCAAGTGGAACGACATGGATAGTGCGCTGCGTCACGTTGAAGAGATGATTCATGAAGGTGCTGCAATTATTGATATCGGCGGTGAGTCGACTAGACCTGGACACATTCAGATTACGGAGCAGGAAGAGATCGAGAGAATCGTGCCTGTAATAAGAGCTGTCAAAGAGCATTTTGATGTTCCGGTATCTATCGATAGTTACAAGGGCTCAGTTGTTCTGGCTGCTCTTGAATGCGGAGCTGATATGGTTAATGATATATGGGGATTTAAGTATGATGAGAAGGTAGCTGAGGCAGTAGCAAAGTATGATGTCCCAGTTTGCCTCATGCACAATAGAAATAATACCGAATACACTGATTTTGTTAAAGAGTGGTTAGATGATATGCGTGGTTGTATCGATATCGCTAAGGCTCACGGCGTAAGCATGGACAAGATTGTAATGGATCCTGGATTTGGTTTTGGTAAGAAACCCGAACACAATCTTATAGCTATGCATCACCTAGACAAGATGAAGGGGTTAGAGCTACCGATTCTGCTCGGAACTTCTAGAAAGTCTACTCTCGGGCTGATTCTTGACCTTCCTGTTGAAGAGAGAGTTGAGGCAACAGTTGCAACTACTGTTTACGGTGTGGCTAAGGGTGCGTCTATATTTAGAGTTCATGATGTTAAAGAGAATTATCGTGCGATGAAGACTATGCAGGCAATTCTCAGGGAGCATATCTAGGATAGGTTTACAAATACTACTTGCTGACCGATAATTTTCAAAGCTTGAACGTACGCGAGGAGACGGAAAATGTACGATGAGATTAAAATAACTGACCTTGAAGTCTTTGCAAATCATGGGGTTTTACCTGAAGAGAATACTTTAGGGCAGAAGTTCGTATTTACAATAAAGCTATATATGGATACTAGAATTACAGGGAAGACTGATCAGCTAGAGGACTCGATTAACTATGGTGATGTAGCATCATTTGTCACCGAATACACTAAAACTCATACCGTGAAGCTTCTTGAAACTGCTGCTGAAGAGTTAGCTGAGGCAATGCTGCTCCGATATGATATGGCGAAGGGTGTCTCTGTTGAGATTAAGAAGCCATGGGCTCCGATTGGGCTCCCTCTTAGAGAGGCTTCTGTCAAGATTGAGCGCTTCTGGCACAATGCTTACATAGCTATCGGATCAAATATGGGTGACAAAAAGGCATACCTTGACTTCGGAGTTAAGAGTATAGTAGAAATCGAAGGGTGCAGAGTTAATAAAGTATCTGAATATATTAAAACAGAGCCTTATGGTGGTGTTGAGCAGGATGATTTCTTAAATGGAGCGCTGCAAGTTGATACACTACTATCTCCTAAAGAGCTCCTTAGCGAGCTACAGCGAATTGAACTTGAGGCACATCGCGAGAGGAAGGTGCACTGGGGGCCAAGGACGCTGGATCTCGATATCATCATGTATGATGACTATATAGTGGAGGAAGAGAACCTTACTATTCCTCATATCGAGATGCATAAGCGAGACTTTGTGCTAGTTCCATTAGCTCAGATTGCACCTCATCTCCGTCATCCTGCACTTAACAAGACAGTAATGCAGCTACTTGAAGAGCTTAAAGGATAAAAGCTAAGCTAATTAAATATTTTTCACATATTCTAAGAAAGTCGGTGTTATACTCATGGACTTTCTTTTTTTATTTCAATATATTTAAAATATAAGAGGGTATCTTGTAACGTTTTAGATTAAGCAGAGTCATATATATAGAAACGCAAATACTAAAGGAGGATATGATGGATTTAGACCAGCTATATCGTGAATATTTCACCTCGGTCTATAGATACATTTTCTCTATGTGTAAAGACTCCTTGCTTGCCGAAGAGATTACACAGGAGACGTTCTTTAGAGCGCTCAAAAAACTTGATTCATTCCGCGGAGAAGCGAGTGCCAGGGTGTGGCTTTGTCAAATTGCTAAGAATATCTATTTCTCTTATCTCAATAAGAATAATCGCCTCTGTGAGTTTAAATTCGATGAATCAGATAACCTTGTGGATGAAAGTGTTGAGAGCGCTATCCTAAGCAAGGAACAGTCAGCGGAATTAAGAGCCGCAATCCATGCTTTAGAGGAACCCTATAAAGAAGTTTTTATGCTTAGAGTTTATGCCGACTTATCATTTAGTGACATAGGGACACTGTTTGGTAAATCTGATGGATGGGCGCGCGTTACTTACCACAGAAGTCGTTTAAAGATAATGGATAGTTTGGAGGTCTTAAAATGAAGATAAGCTGTGATGTGATTAGAGACTTACTACCTTTATATGTCGAAGATATGCTGTCTAATGATAGCAAGAATTTAGTTGATGAACATATAGAACAATGTGAAAGCTGTAGGGATGAGCTAAAAAAACTATCAGGAGATGAAGTACATAGCTGTGCAGTTAACCAAATTGAAAATAAAAGTATCTATGATTCCCTTAATAAAATACGGAAGAGGATAAGCTTTAAGATACAGATAACAGTTTTGATATCGGTCATATTTACAGCGATCGTAGCTGTAGGTGCTTGGGATTACTACGATAATCACAGGATTTATATGCCATACAAAGAGGCGAAAATAAAGTGGGTAAAAGATAGTATGCAAACTAGTGAGAAGTATCGAGACGTTAATCAGGTAATCTCAACTGACGGAAAATCACTAATTATAGTTTTGAATCGAACACATAGAACTAGTAACGATAGCAGTTATTCTGACCGAGTAATTTGGAAAGGACCAAATCGGGAATATTCGTATGAAGATAAGAATGGTGAAGAAAAGTTAGCTGATATAGAGGAAGTTTATTATATGTCATCAGATGCATGGGAGAGGTATAAGGAAAGAGAGGTTCTTATTTACACCATACCACAAGATGAATTTAATCTTGAAAGATATAAAAGGGAGTTTAATGTAGTTAAACGTAAATCGAAGCTGATATGGACTAAAAGTAATGGGTTTATAGGCTAGCAGTTCATAACATAACAGTTATGATACTTATGTGTATATATCAATTATACAAATGAATCCTCCTATTGTAATATCTAGTTGTAAGCAGTGTTTTGTTTTTAACAAGTGCTTATAAATGGATGATTTATGGTAAATGTTGGGGGATTGAGTATGAAAATTTTAGGAATTTCTCTAGGAACAAAGAACGGTAATAATGACACTATGTGTCGCGTTGCACTTGAAGAGGCAAAGGAGATGGGGTGCGATATAGAGTTTATCCATCTATTTGACTGGAACATCAAGCCATGTACTGGATGTGTCGCTTGTTCAAGAGCTCTCGTAATGGGCAAGGGGATGGTCTGTTCGCAGAAGGACGACTTTGCAGCGCTATATGAGAAGATGACCGATTCAGACGGAATACTAGTTGTAGACCCAATATTTGAGTCAGGTGGTACAGGTATGTTCCATAATCTAATGGATAGAATGGGGCCTGGTCATGATACTGGTTTAATGCTCGGATGTCAGGCTAAGATGATGGAACAGGGCAAGGAGCCACTACCAATGAAGTATTTTAAGCAGAGAGCGATTTCATTCCTCGGAATCGGCGGATCTGACTGGGCTGTGCGTACTGAGACTGATCACGCAATGCTGGCTATGAGCCCTGGCTGGAAGGTTGTGGATAACGATTACTTCTCTTGGTCAAAGGATGTTCTCATGCAGGATGACAAGGTTGCTCGCGTGAAGGAAATTGGAAGGAATCTGGTTGAAGCTGCGAAGGACATCGCGGAGAGAAATCTCATGATTATGGATCCAGAAAACGATAAGCTTGACTATTTCAAGGGACACAAGGGTGCATGTCCTCACTGTCATGGAAACAACTTCTATATCCACCCAGATACCAACGAAGCTGAATGCGAGCTTTGTGGACTTAAGGGTGAGCTCGTTATGATGGACGGAGCATTACGACTCAAGTTCGATCCAGCTACACTTCATCATGCTCACGATATTCTATCTGGAAAAGCATTACATGGTCAGGATATCTTTGAGAACGAAGGTAGACTCATGAACCTGTTTAAGGATGAGACTTTCAAAGCGAGGAAGGCACATTATACATCAGTTTGTGAGCCAACTCCATCGCCTTCAAAATAATAGCTGATAAAGGCGATATGCCAAGCCGTATAACCAACACAATATTCAGATAAGGGTGCCTATGGGTACCCTTATTATTTTGCATAAACTTCTAAATCTTAATATCAGCTTAAGCATTACAATATAGTAGTGATAGTGTATAATTTAGGGACGTGAATTTTGATAATATATATCTGCATATACAGGAGTAAAAGAGATTAATGAGTATTTTAACTGTTTCAAACGTTTCACATGGATTCGGTGATAGAGCAATTCTTGAGGATGTTTCATTTAGGCTTCTTCCAGGAGAGCATGTCGGTTTAATCGGTGCCAATGGTGAAGGAAAGTCTACTTTTATGAATATAATAACTGGCAGTTTACAGCCAGATGAGGGCAAGATTGAGTGGTCAAAGAATGTACGTGTTGGTTATCTTGATCAGCATTCTGTACTCAAGAAGGGCATGACGATTGAAAACGTTTTAGCTAGTGCTTTTGACTATCTATATGATATGGAATCACGTATCACCGATCTGTATATGTCTATGGCTGATGTGGATGAAGAAACTATGAATTCTTATATGGAGGAAGCTGGCACACTTCAGGAACTCCTGACTGCGCATGATTTCTATATGATCGATGCCAAAGTGAGTGAGGTCGCACGTGCGCTAGGGTTAACTGATCTTGGGCTAGACCGCGATGTGTCAGAGCTTTCAGGCGGTCAGCGTACGAAGGTTCTTCTTGGTAAGCTTTTACTAGAGAAGCCTGAGATTTTACTTCTCGATGAGCCGACCAACTACCTCGACGAGGAACATATCGCCTGGCTGACTAGATACCTACAGGATTACGAAAACGCATTTATCCTAATCTCTCATGAGATTCCATTTCTAAATAGCGTAATCAATACAATTTATCACATGTATGAAAAGCAGCTTAACAGATATGTCGGCGACTACGATCATTTCCTTGAAGTCTTTGAGATGCAGAAGGCTCAGAGGGAGGCTGCATATAACAGGCAGCAACAGGAGATTGCAGAGCTTCAGGATTTCGTAAATAGAAATAAAGCCAGGGTTGCCACTAGAAATATGGCGATGTCACGTAAGAAGAAACTCGATAACATGGAGCTTATTGAGAAAATTGTCGAGAAGCCTAAGCCAGAGTTTCACTTTGAGTACTCCAAGGCGCCTGGAAAGTTTATTTTCACGACTAAGGATTTAGTTATCGGATATGATGAACCTTTATCCTCTCCGCTTAATATTTCACTCGAGAGGGGAAGCAGGGTGGTTCTCACAGGTGCTAATGGAATTGGTAAGACGACACTCCTTAAGAGCCTACTCGGGCTTATCAGTCCACTTTCTGGAACTTCGGAAAGGGGATTCGGTCTTGAAATCGGCTACTTTGCGCAGGAAGACGGATCTGATGATGACAATACCTGTATTGAGGCTGTGTGGAAAGAATTTCCGTCATATACACAAGCGGAAGTGCGTGCGGCTCTTGCAAAATGCGGTCTGATGACTAAGCATATCGAGAGCAAGGTTAAAGTGCTGTCTGGAGGAGAGCAGGCAAAGGTTAGGCTGTGCAAAATTCTAAATCGACCTTCTAACTTGCTAGTGCTCGACGAGCCTACTAACCATTTAGATGTAGATGCTAAAGACGAGTTAAAGAGAGCGCTTAACGAATATAAGGGTAGCATCTTGATGGTTTGTCACGATCCGTTCTTCTATGAGGATTTAGCTACAGAGATATGGGACTGTACCGAGTGGACTACAAAAGTATTTTAAGAGAGGTGTAAAATGATCAAGATTTACGGTATGATTACTTGTCCAGATTGTTCTTATCTAATGGACCAAATCGCTGGTCTTAAAGATAAATATGAGTATGTAGAGATAGGTGAACACGTGCTCAAGATGAAGGAATTTCTTAGACTGCGAGATTCAGATGAAAATGTAGAAATCTTTAAAGATGTAAAAGAAGCGGGAGGTGTTGGAATTCCTTGCTTTGTATTAGAAAATGGACGTATATCTCTTAATCCAAGTGATGCAGGGCTTGAAGCAAATCCGAGATAAGATAGGGCATAATAGCTCTCACAAAATATGAAATTTTAGACTGTTTGTGATATATTATTAGTATACTTATAGCTTATTTGCAGCATTTCGAGGAGATTTACATGAATTCATTTAAAACCAAATTACCGGGACTAATCGTATGCCTTGCGATTGCCATACCAGCCTGGTTACTTGGTAAATTCGTACCGGTTGTTGGCGGACCGGTTTTTTCAATTCTTCTAGGTATGGTTATTACTCTTTTTTGGACTGATAAAGGCAGATTTGGTCAGGGGATAAAGTTTACTTCAAAGTATATCCTGCAGATGGCAGTTGTGTTATTAGGGTTTGGACTTAATTTAGGGGTCATACTCGATACTGGTGCCCAGTCACTGCCGATTATTGTATGCACAATTTCGACATCCCTTGTACTAGCATACATGATGCATAAGATTATGAAGGTAGATGTAAATTCAGCTACACTTGTAGGAGTCGGTTCATCTATATGTGGAGGATCTGCAATTGCAGCAACAGCGCCTGTAATTGATGCTACTGATGATGAGGTAGCGCAGTCAATCTCGGTTATATTCTTCTTTAATGTTATTGCAGCGCTGATATTTCCAATATTTGGCCATATGATTGGAATGAGCACGACTAGCGGGGATGCATTTGGAATTTTTGCTGGAACTGCTGTAAATGACACATCTTCGGTTACAGCAGCTGCGTCTACGTGGGACAGTATGTGGCACCTTGGAACTCAGTCGCTCGATAAAGCCGTAACAGTTAAGCTCACAAGAACACTAGCGATAATTCCAATTACACTAGTACTTGCAGTATATACAGCGAAAAAGAAAAGTAACACTTGTGGCAAAGCCGAAAGTGAAAATTCATTTAGCCTAAAGCGCGCATTTCCGATGTTTGTACTTTACTTTATAGTTGCTTCCTTGATAACGACTATAGTTGTATCAGCTGGAGTAGATGCAAGGGTTTTCGAACCACTTAAGACACTCAGCAAATTTCTTATAGTCATGGCCATGGGAGCAATAGGTCTAAATAGCAACGTAGTGAAGCTTATAAAGACAGGAGGAAAACCGCTTGTTCTTGGGGCAATTTGCTGGGCAGGCATTACGATAGTGAGTCTTATTCTTCAGCATGTATTGGGACTCTGGTAGAGATATTTAGATATTTTTCATAAGTATGCATATACAAATTTCAAATCATAATGATTGACGATAGCCTGAACGTTAACAGGGAGTTGTATTCTCTGTTGACTGATCAGGCTTTTTATTTACTGTAAGTAACAATAATCTAGTATGCGTCACAATGTGGCGTGACAATAGGATTGTAATATTTAGTTAAATTGTGGAAAAGTTGTAATAAATTTAAATAAATTATGTGTAGATTTTTTATTGATATGATGTTAAAATTTTTCATGGGTTAGTTTAAGCGAACTAACTTGGTTTTCTTATATTAACCCAGCAGTATTATTTAACACGCTTTTGCATTGCATGTATTTATTCATTAAGGAGGAATAAGTAGATGAAGAAAAATTGGTCGAAGAAGCTTCTTACCGCAGCCTTAACGTCCAGTATGTTGTTCAGCATGGGTGCCGCTAACTCTTTTGCGGTTACAGGTGACCAGGTTGCTAAGGACAAAGTATATACGGGCTCCGGTAGAGTAACTGAGGATCCGCATTCTATATGGAGTGGTTACGATATCAGTCTTAAGATGGAAGTAAAAGATGGAGTTATCAAGTCTATAGAGTGCACTCCCGCTGCAAATATGGATCGAATGAACAGAGGATATGTGGATTTAACAAGAATGCAGCTAGGAACACTTGTTGGTAAGCCAGCTACGTTAAGTTCTGTTAACGGGTTAGTTGATTCTAATACTGGTGCGACATATTCACTCAAGGGAGCGAAGAGGATCGCTGTTAAGATGATGCAGGATGCCGAAGCTAAGGAGAGCGGAACCACACCTGTAAATCCTGGTAACAATGAGAATCCAAACCCTAATCCAAATCCTGGAAATAATAACCCAACACCAGGAAATAACACAGATCCAAAGACAGGCATAGATGCGATAGCCGATAATGATTATATATACGGCAAGATCAACCTAGCATATGCTGATTTCTACTATGGTGAGCTTAACAATATAAGGAATGGAATTCAGAGTATGGATCTGAATGCTGAAGATAAGGCTGCAAGCATGAGGGGTGCAGGGCAGTACGATGCAGTGACAAGTGCTACAAAGGTAAAGTCAAAGAGATTCCCAACTACTTACTTTGAGGAAAAGGAAAACGGCGTTGAAATCCTTGGCATAAAGGATGCTAATGTTGCAATCAGAAAGAGTCTATATGTTGAGGCGATGAAGGCAATCAAAGAAGGCAAGTCTTCCAACAACCCTCTACTAAACCTTGTCAAGAATTTCAAGGCAAATGAAGATCCTGCAGCTGCTTCCTATGAGTATAAGGTTCTTAATGGTGATGGAACACTATCAGCTACAACCACACAGGAAGTGCTCGATCCTGATGCAAAGGTAACAGTTGAGACTGGACGTGCTTGGGGCCACTACCTAGTAAACGTTGATTCCAAAAAGATTCCTAAGGTTGATGAAATCGAAGGAATTATCGTTAAGACTAGTGATGGTAAGCAGTATGGTATGGAGCATCTTGAAAATATCTGGCTTCGTCCAAACGAGTTCTCGTTCGCCGTAAAGAAGGGTTTCGTTGAGCCACACGGTAATACCGTTGATTATAAGCGTCACGAGGATCTACAGGGTAAGAGAATAACTCAGATTCGCTATCTAGTAAGAGATAAAGCTGATCTTGTTATCAACACTAATGTACTTTGCAAGACACTTCTGGATGAAAAGTATGGAGCTACTATAAATGATGCTGAGTTCAAGGACGGTGTTACTGTAACATCTGATGTTAAGACTCCTCAGGGAAGCAACTATAGGATAGCAGCTATTTACAAGGGTAGAAATACTCTTGAGCAGGGCAAGGACTACACAGTATCCGGTAACAAGATATCCATCAAGGAAACAGACAAAACTGGAATGGGCACATATATAGTTGTTTACGAAGATGAGAACTTTGCTGACATCGAAGCATCTTTCAATTTGAGATCTAAGTACCATGATGGTGAAGTTAAACTAGTAGATAATAAGCTGACACTTCCAGAAGGTCTTTCGCAGGAAGACTATGCATCATCAATCAGCACAGTTCTTATTGATGGAAAGAGAGTTAAAGGCCGTGATTTAATGAAGGCTATCTTTAATGCAGATGGAACAGTTAATTTCGATGGAAAGCTAAAGGGTAAAGACGGTTCTGAGACTCCAATCTTCAAAAAAGGTGCAGCTGGTATCTATACTATCGAACTTAAATCAGATAGACATCCAAGTGTAAAGGAAATGATCATTGCTCCTGGGACTAAGGATGTTGAGGTTAAAAAGATTGATTCTGAACATGCTATTAAGAAAATCTTCCTCGGTTATAACGTTGCTGGATATAATCTAAACGATTATGATTATGAGGCGTATGATATTTCTCTAAGAGATGGTTCAGATAACAAGGTTCAGCCAGAGGCTGGTAAGAAGGTTAAAGTTCAGCTTGAGCTTAAGAAGGTAGATCCTGAAAAGCTTGTTATCCTCCACGATAAGGGAAATAAGCAGCTTGAGGAAATCAAGGACTTCAAGATTATCGATGGAAAGAAGATTGAGTTTGAAGCTGATCATTTCTCGAACTTCTTCTTTGCAAATAAGAAGCCAGCAAACTCATCAGCAATTAATAATGCTTCTGCTCACAGGTCAAATCAAGGCCATGTTGCAAAGGCTACAAAGCATGGAAAGTCAACTAGCAGAGTAGTTAAGACTGGTGACTCAAGCTCAGTAATTTTATACTCACTAAGTATACTTGTTGCTACAATGCTCGCTGCTGTTACAGTTTATGCTAGAAGAAAGAGCAACGAGAAGTAGAGAATACGCTACTAACACTCAAAGTAAATTATAGATGATATGCTTAACTATATTATCTAAACTAAAACAATCCTGGTCATACAGTATTCTGTAGACCAGGATTGTTGTTTGTTCAACTTAATTTTAAATCTAATAGTCGTATCGTTTACGCATTAATGATAAGGAAACGACTGAAATTATAAATGCTACGATTTCTGAAAGTGGATTTGACCACCAGATACCTTCAATTCCCATTATCACAGGTAAGAAAATCACAAACGAAAGCTTAAATATGAAAGTTCTAAGGAACGATATTATCGCTGAAAGCCATCCGTTACTTAGTGCGGTAAAGAATGATGAAGTAAACACATTGATGCCAAGAATCACAAAGCATATAGTGGTGATTCTCATAGCATGAACAGTCATATTCGTTAGCGTAACATCGTAACCGACAAATAAGCTTGAAAGTGGTCTAGCAAATACCTCTCCGACGATCAGCATTACGAATCCTGTGAATGTTAATAGCTTGAAGCTCTTATTAAGTATATTTCGTAATTCACTTGGATTTTTAGCACCATAATGATAACCAATGATAGGAGCACAACCCATAGAGTAACCGATGTAAATCGCTGCAAATATAAATAACACGTACATTAGAACGCCATAAGCAGCAACACCATCAGAGCCTACGTATTTAATAAGCTGTACATTATAAAACATACTTACAAATGAAGAAGTGATGCTCGTAACCATTTCCGAAATTCCGTTGCTACAAGCTTTAAGGATAGGCTTAATTTCAAGTTTACATCTTACGAGACTCAAAAGACTGGAGTTAGGTTTGATGAAGTAAATTATAGGTATAATCGCACCTACAGCTTCGCTAATGCCTGTAGCAATAGCAGCACCTGCAACACCCCAGCCAAAAACATATATAAATAGTGCGTCAAGCACGATATTAGAGAGGCCCGCGATTACAGTGCATAGAAGTCCAAGATGAGGCTTTTCAGCAACGATTAGAAAATCCTGAAAGCAGTTTTGTAGCATGAAGAATACATTAAAGTACATGCTTATTCTTCCATATGTAACGCAGTCACTTATCATGTTAGAGTCAGCACCGAGTGCTAAACATATATTCTCCATAAACACATACGCTAAGATGCATATAAAAATTCCGGCTATCGTGGTAGCGCCTATAAGCACAGAAAAATATTGATTTGCGCGGTCTCTTCGCTGTTCACCGAGAGTCTTAGCTACAAGTGCTGCTCCACCAGTACCAATCATGAATCCTATCGCACCTACAATCATTTCGACTGGCATGACGAGATTTATAGAAGCGAAAGCCGTCTTTCCTACAACATTAGACACAAAAAGACCATCTACTATTCCATAAACTGAAGTGAATACCATCATACCTATAGAAGGAAGGACGAATCTTATCAACTTAAAATAAGTGAAATGGTCTGATAATTGAATTTTGTTACGTTTAATCTTAGTCTCCATATATTTATTTTACATGAGTGTTAATAAATGTAAATACACGCACTCGCTAATCCGCTACATTCCTATGGAACATGAACCGAGAAGCAACATATGAAGAAATAGGGATTATTACAACCGTTCCTATTGCACTGATCATAATTGCAATGAGCTCTTGGGTAAAATCTTTAGAGTTGATTAATGTGCCCCAAGAGTAGAATTTTAGGAAACTAATGCACATAATCATGAACTCTCCTGCAAATATAAAAAATAGTGTATTAACATTAGAGCTTAGTATCTTGCAACCGATGTTCATGCCTGACTCAATGATTTCTGAACGGTTTGCATTCGGATTATGCCTTATAATCTCATAAGTCCCTGAACATATTGCTACGGCAGTATCTATCAATCCACCAATAAGAATAACTATAAAGACTGCTACCTGAACTAATTTCATATTAATTCCGATGTCTTCCTCGTATCCATTTGAAGGTTGTATTTTGACATCACCGACTATTCCAAAACCCTGAAGATGAGCATGTGTTATGATAAAAGCTATAAAAAATGAGGACAGAACAAGAACTATAACAACTGAAATAAATGCAGAAACTGTTTTGATATTGTTCTCATTCTGGTAAAAAACTGTCGTAGCCGTAATTAGAATAACAGCGATGGTCGTTGTAAACACGATGTTGAATCCAAGATAGATGAGTTCTATGAGCACGGCGAATATTGTTACATTAATTGCAGTTGTCATAAGTGATTTGGCAGTTCGATCACCTCCTGCAAGGAGAGAGAGGAGTACGAATACAATGATAAGAACTTTAATCATGTTTAAGCTCCTTTCTAGCTACAAGAGAGGTGACGAATGTTGAGACAAGTATGGCAACAACTATAGAGAGCATTCCAGTAAGTGAACGAACTATATAAAAATATGCGTCGTGGTTTACTACCGTTCTAAAACCTATTTCATTGGACATTGAAATCAAGAATATCGGAAGGGTAGAGGCGATATTCGTTAGAAGAACGACACTTATCATGGTTCCATTTATATCATCTGCAACCTCTCGCACTGACTTAAGAAGCGATTTATTACTGATGTTAGGCGTCCGTTCGATGAGCTCCATGCAAGCTGCTGTAATGGTAACTGATACATCAATTACAGCTCCTAGACAACCGATTATTATCTGAGCTAGGAAAAAATGATTTGCATCTGTAGTTGTGAATGGCTCTGGCAAGAAGTGAAGAAAATCATAATCAATATCGGTATTCCATATCAGAAGCATGACAAGACTAGAGAGTAGCAGGGTAGTTAGTAATGCTGCGGCAAAGGAAAGCATCATCCTATGAGACAATCCGTCTACCACAAGTAGTACGAAGAATGTAAATACCACAGTACCAGCAATTGTCATATAGAGAATATCGACGCCGCGCATATTCATATAGATAATAATACCAAAAAGCGCTATATTACCGAGAATGCATATTGATGTGTAAGCACCTCTTTTTCCGCCAACCGTGATCAGAGCAGAAAGCAAGATTAAGAATATAGCCGCAACCCAGTAGTCTCTTTTAACTCCTGTTATACCTGTGTATTCATCATTAAGAAATACGTAGTCGTGCTTAAAGTATCTCTCGTCGTAAACCTGCGATTTATCGTACTTATTTTTTACATAGATAGTCTTTCCTTTATCACTGCCATTTTCAAGGCGCAGTTCAATAGACTGCTTATTACCATTGTTATGGACAGCAAGGACTTTTGCGACTGGAGATTTATACATCCAGGAATTATTAACGACAAACATAAATAAAATGACCGAACCCACCATCGAGATAGCCATTCTTAGCAAATACTTATTCTTCATAGTTTAATTATAGCGCACCATCAATGCATCTGGTAGAGTTCACTTGTTGTTTGCTTGAGTCAAATGTGAAAATACGTTTAATTTTATTCAAAAAATTCACTAAAATGATATTCAAAAACAAAACTAGTTTGATACAATGTAAATATCATGATTAAGCATAACTATATAGAAAAAGGTGAAGGTGAAGTGCTGATTATGCTTCATGGAAATGGTTTAGATAGCAGCTACTTTTATCACCAGATTAACTATTTTTCAACTAAATATAGGGTTATAGCTGTTGATTCGAGAGGTCACGGGAGGACTCCGCGTGGTGATAAGCCTCTCACAATTTTGCAGTTCTCTGAAGATCTAAGAATCTTTATGGATATGCATGATATTAAGAAAGCGCATATCCTTGGTTTCTCAGATGGAGCAAATGTCGCAATTCGTTTCGCTATAGATCATCCAGAACGTGTTGATAAGCTCATACTTAATGGAGCGAATATCAAGTATAGGGCACTTAGATTTACTGTTCGTATTGGAATTGAACTGCTCGAGCTCATCAATGCTACATTTAGCGTGAGCCTTGAAAAGAGGAGGCTTAGAGCTGAGAGGCTTGAACTAATGAAGAATGAACCGGTAGTAAGTGCAGATGAGCTAAAGGGGATAAAGTCTAAAACGCTTGTTATTGCGGGTACATTTGACTTAATGTATGGAAGTCATACAAAGTTTATTGCTGAGCACATACCCGATGCACAGCTTGAATTTATTCCTGGAAAACATACTGTTGCACGCTGGAACTATAAGAAATTTAATAGGGCTTTAAGTGATTTTTTATCAAAAGATACTACGGTAAAAGATAAAACGAACCATTTATATGATAAATTAGTATAGAAGAGATTAGTGTTAACATAAGTATAGCTTTACATTGGGTGTTATAAGCGGGAGGATATTATGTTCAATAAGAAAAATATTATTATCATATCGGTACTGCTCGCAATATCCGCTTGTATATATGGAATGCAGATTCTCATATTTAAGGATGTGAGAAATACAGAGTTCTATATATTTCAAGATATGGCATTCATACCTATAAGTATTGCAATTACAACTGTTGTAGTCGGGGAGCTCCTCGATATCAATAATAAGCGTGACAGTCGTCAAAAGACGCGAATGTTAACGAGCACATTCTTTAGCGATATAGGTTTTGAGCTTATGAGTATGCTTGCTCTTGTATCCAATATAGATGAAGAACTACTTCACACAATAAATGACACAGAGTTATCTGATTCGGATAAAATCACCGCCATCAAGAATAGTGGTCTTACTGTCAATGCTGATATGGGGATTTATACAATAATCAGCGATGTAATCATAGCATCAAAGACAGACATCTTGATCCTTTCTTCAAATCCAATGTTATATGACCACGAGTACTTCTCTGATCTGTTGTGGGAGCTTCTACACTTAATGGATGAATTTAGATTACGAGGCGATTACGTTAAGCTCACGCCAAATGATTTGACGGAGTTAAATAGTGATTTTGCCCAGGTATTGGAACTCCTACTTATAAACTGGGTAGTAAATGCTAAATATCTAAAAGAAACTTATCCTAATTTCTATAGGACAATAACGTCATTCTTAGACAATTAAATAATATACTTTGAAAATAATATAAAATCCACACGGTGCAGAATACTCCATAGATATGGAAAGCTTGCTTGCGTGTGGATTTTTTTGTTGATTTAAATCAAATGCTAGTTAAACATAAAATACAATAGTACAACGATTCCAAGCACTATTCTGTAGTAACCAAATACCTTGAAATCATGCTTCTTGATATAGTTCATGAGTATTTTGATGATGAATAACGATACTACAAATGCTACTATCATTCCGACAAGCAGAACTATCAGTTCGTTTCCTCCAAAATCGAATCCGTATTTTAGAAGCTTTAGTAGGCTAGCTCCAAACATTACAGGAATTGCCATGAAGAATGTGAACTGCGCTGCAGTTTTACGGTTAACACCTATAACTAGTGCACCGAGAATTGTAGATCCCGAGCGTGATGTACCAGGAAATACAGCTGCCACGAGTTGAAATAATCCGATGATAAACGCCTGCTTATAGGTCAGTTCATCCAGCGAATTAGTAGTAGGCTTTAGATGCTTATTACGGTTCTCAGCAATGATAAAGAGAACACCTATTAATATGAGCATGATTGCTACTACCTTGTAGTTGTAAAAATGCTCTTCAATCGCATCATCCCACTTGAGACCGACGATTACAGCTGGTATACATGCCACGATGACTTTGAACCACATAGACCAAACATCCTTGCGGATATATTTCTTAGATTTGTCTGATGTAAAAGGCCATATGTCATTCCAAAATGTTATTACTACGGCTAGAATTGCTCCAAGCTGAATCACCACCAAGAACATACTCATAAAATCCTTATTGACTTGCATAGGCCAAATCTCGTTAACAAGAATCATATGACCAGTACTAGAAACTGGTAGCCATTCTGTAATGCCTTCAACAATACCAAAGAAAATCGCTTGCAAAATTACAGTCATTTTAAACTCCTTTTCTCAATAACCAATACATTATATCAAAAAATCTAGAGATTTGCTTAATTGATGTTAACGTTTGCTGGGAAAAATTACAATTAAAGTTGTTATAGCACAATTGCATTTTGTAATATTAATTAAAAATATTGGACTATAAAAGTAGACTTACGGTTATAATTTTAGTATAATTGTTAAAAATTGATTTAGTATGTATAATTCACTGAAGAAGGAAGACGTAGAAGGAGAGATTGAATGAATTCTAGAGGACTAAAAAGAGTTATGGCTGTGCTATTTTCTTTTGTTCTGTTTATGGTAGCAGGAATTTCTGTCTATGCGGCAACAAATGAGACGCAACCAGCAACTAGTTCTACAGCTGGAGTTGTAGCAACGGCGGGTAGCGGTGTTGCTCACGGCGTATCTCCTAGTGTAGCAAATGAAAAAATCGATATCCCTCTTAAGGTAGAGTGGACGGGTAGAGATAGAGTTCCAGTTGATGTTACACTGTGGGCTAACGGTGTTAGAAAGCGACTGTTTATCTAGACTATCAGAAACACTGGGAGCATACCTTTAGAAATATGCCTAAGTATGATGAAAATGGTGATGAGATTAAGTACACTGTAACTCAGCCTAATATAACTACATACGGAAGCTTCAAATATAAGACGACGATTTCTGGCGATGCGACAAGTGGTTTTGTTATCAAGAATTTCTCACTAATCGACATAACTGTAGGTAAGTCGTGGAACATGATACCTAATATTGTAATTCCAGGTACACCAAGTCCTGCGGCTCCGCCTACTATGTTTTTCGTGACAAATGTTTTGAGTGCCTTTGATGATGCTATGAGCTATTCCTTGGATACAAGCCTTGCTGCTGATTCAAATACAGAAGATGAAAATTACGATGACCCTGTCAATTCTTCTGATGATGGAGAGCAACCTGATGACAGAAGTAAATCAAAGGTTGCAGTTCCCGATTCTATCACAGTTAAGCTTTTAGCTGACGGCAGAGTAGTTGATACAATGCAGCTAACAAAGGATATGGATTGGACTGGCAAATTTGAAAATCTTCCAAGGTATGATGAGAGAGATAATCACGAGATACAATATACAATTGAGGAAACACCTGTACTCGGCTATAAGACAGAATATCTTCATACTAGTGTTATCGATGTAGTGATCAATAAATCCATAATAGACATTCCCGTAGAGAAGAAATGGGTAGGTAAGAAGAGCGGTCCAGTGGAAGTTAAGCTTTATAGGACCTGCAAGGTAACAAAGTATGACTATAATCTTAACAAGAATGTAACAACTACTATAGACGAAGAAGTAGATTCTGCAGTGCTTAACGATTCTAATAATTGGAAGCATACATTTAAGGATATGTATGAATTCTATATAGAAGATGGCGAAAATCCAGTTATCTACAAATACTACGTGAAGGAAGTAAATGTTGCCGGATATGACACGGATATTACTGGCGATCAAAACGAAGGATTTATTATAACTAATACCTCAACTGATAAAATTTCCATTCCTGTAGAGAAGAAGTGGGTAGGAGAAGCTGCTGATAGTGCAAAGGTTAAACTGTTCGCAGATGGTTCAGAAGTTGGTGAGGTAGAGCTTAAAGAAGCGAACAACTGGAAACACGTATTTGCAAACCTACAGAAATACAACAATAGCAATCAAGAGATTAAATATACTGTAAAAGAGGTAGGTGAAGATGGAAATCTAATTAAGTTCGGTGGTAAATCATATAAGGTTATTTATAAGGGAAATGCTACGGATGGATTTACTGTTACCAATGAGAAAGAAAATCCTCCATCGACGACAACACCAACACCTAAAAAGCCTTCTGTTCCAAAGAAACATATTTCACCGAGAACTGGTGATGATAGCCATCTAGCGCTATATACATTGATGCTTGGGACAGCTGCTTCGGCGCTTGGACTATTGGGCTATAGACGTGGAAAGAAAGCTAATTAATTTACTTTTAAAACAACTTCATTAATAATTGCCCTCATTGCTCAATTTGAGCGATGAGGGTATTATTGTGCCATAATACTGTAATGAGCTTCATAAATAAGATATATAAATCTCTTATTGCAAATATTTAAAATTAAGTTAAAATATGCAAAGTAATAATTATTATTAACAGCAAAAAGAAGTACGGGGATTTGCTAAAGCTCCCTCTTAAATAGGAGGTAATGCTATTTTTGAATTTATGAAAAGGAGCGATAGAGCCCTCAATATAACATCTGACAATTGTAAACCTAGAGACAGAGCGTATTTACTACAGTATGAAGAATCTCTAAAAGGCGAGGCTCTCAAAGATCCAATACTGGTTCATATCAAATCTAGAGATGGACTAGTGCTCAAGGGACGGCTCTATAAGAAGCAAAAAAATAAGCCTAGAGCTGTTGTAATTGCTGTTCACGGCTTCCATAGCGGAGGTCTAAGAGATATGGGCAGATTCGCTGATATGTATTCAAGGAACGGATTTGATTATCTAATCATTTCTCAGAGGAGCCACTTTGATTCAGAAGGCGAATATCTAACTTTTGGTGCAAAGGAGTCATTGGATGTCCTTGATTGGGTCGATATTGTACGCAAGATATATGCACCTGATATTCCGATAATTTTACACGGAGTATCAATGGGAGCGGCTACGGTTTTAATAGCTGCGGGCATATATGATAACCTTGTAGATGATAATAGCAAACCTAATATAATCTGCTGCATAGCAGATAGCCCATATGACAATATAATCGGCCAGATAGAGTATTTATTGGGAAAGAGGAGTAATATTACCAAAAAGATAGCTATAGGCCTATTTAAGGCAAATATGCGGCTTAGAGCAAAGGCTAATGCTAGTGATGCATCTCCGATTACATCTATGTCACATATAAAGCTCCCAATTATGTTTGTGCACGGTAAAGACGATAGATATGTACTGCCTGATAATTCGTTAAGATTATATGAAGTATGTAAGTCAGAGATTAAGGAGTTACTTATAGTAGAAGAAGCTGGACATGTGTGTTCGTATGTTGTACAGCCAGATGAATATGAGAAGACTTTCTCTTCATTTGTTGACAGCATTATAGAGTGACCACATGAAGGAAATTTATCAAATAGATTACCCAATTTGAGCCGCATAATTTGAGCGGCTTTTAGTTTTGTCATTTATAGTAGAAATTAAAGACCCTCCCAATAGGGAGGGCCTTTGAGACTTTGATCATATAATTTATTACCTCATTATGAGATTATAATCTTATTTCGCACCAAAGAAATCCTTGAACTGTCCATATACAATCATAGCCATGAAGAGAGGTCCGATCCATCTGATGCAGAAATTGTAGAATCCTCTAGTCTTGAATGTACGAGCTCCACCGTTCTCGATTTCTTCATCGAGGGAGTGAGGTACAACCCATCCAAGTAGGATAGCCATGATGAGACCTGTTAGTGGCATCAAGATGCCTTCAGCTAGACAATCCCATACGCTGAGAACGTCAGCCTGTCCAAATAGGTGGAACCAGTTCATCTTAGGGTTTCCGCCTAGGCTGTCAGCAGTTGTTAGGAAGTTTCCTACGAATGCTGCAAGTGCCATGATAACAGAAACTTTAACTCTGCTTGCAGGCTTACCAGCCTTAACTCTGGAGTCGAGGATAGCAGAGATACCAGCTTCCATCATTCCGATTGAGGAAGATAGAGCTGCGAAGAATACTAGTAGCCAGAATGCTAGCTGGAAGAACTTTCCAGTAGTACCCATCGACTGGAATACAGTAGTCATCGAAACGAATAGTAGTCCAGGGCCACCGCTTGGCTTTAGACCAAATGCGAATACAGCTGGCATGATAGCCATTCCTGCGAGAACAGCTACTATGGAGTCACCTGCAGTGATGATAGCAGCGTTAGACTCGAGGTTTTCCTTCTTACCGAGGTATGAACCGTAAGCGATGATACAGCCAGAAGCAAGTGACAGTGAGAAGAACATCTGTCCACCAGCAAGTCTTACTACTTCGAAGAAGTCAGTCTTCCACATTGTTAAATCAGGGTAGAAGAGGAACTTAAGTCCAGGACCAGCCCCAGGAAGTGTGCAAGATCTGATAACTACAGCTATTAGTAGGAAGAATAGTGCAGGCATAGCGATTTTACAGAACTTCTCGATTCCGCCTGATACTCCTCCAAATACTATTACCATAGTGAGTAGAAGGAATGCAGTCATCCATGCTACAGAGTTTCCAACGTTTCCGATCATGCCACCGAATAGAGCACCAGGATCCCCAGTGTTGAGAACTGAATTCTTCACGAATAGAGCCTGAATTGACTCAAATAAGTATTTAGTGATGTATCCACCAAATGTGCAGTAGAAGCAGATTAGGAACCAAGGAACGATAGTCTGAAGAACACCGTTGAACTTGAATCTGTGATCAGCTTCTTTGTATGCTTCGATAGCAGCCTTCTGAGTCTTACGTCCAAGAGCAATCTCGGATAGCATCAGAGGATATCCTACTACGATAGCAAGAATTGTGTAAATAATTAGGAATGCGAATCCGCCGCCAAGTCCTAGCTTATAAGGGAAGGACCATAGGTTACCAAGACCTACAGCGGAACCAAGTGCAGCCATCAAAAATCCAAAATTGGAATTAAATTGGCCTTTGTTGTTTTCCTGTTCCATTTTAAATAACCTCCATACATAGAATAATCAAAGTCCTATTACAAGTACAGTTTGATTATAGAATTGGTGTATTGTGTTGTCAATATGACTTCATCATCACAAATTCGACACTTTTTCACTTCGTATGGCATAAGCCTTTTATTTCAACTAATACAGAGATATTGATATAATTTTAATTATTAAAAATTTTTGTTACATCAATAAATATTTTAGAAAATAGCTAGAATTTGTAACATCATTATTAATATAAAAGGTGAGGATAAAGTGCTTCTATGTATAGAGAAAAACAGCTTCGCAGTGTTTGCGGAGCTGTTTTTACAAAGTAATTTTTCAGTCATTATAAAATTTCAACAACTAATCTAGTCAAGCTTTATGCACCAGGGATGGTAGGTCCAGAATTAGTATTTGATGATGACTGGCTGGTGTCATCATCGGTATCATCATCCTCTTCATATTGCTTCTGCTGAGGAGTAGGTTTAGGTTGCACATATGTGGAACGACCTTTTTCTGTACCCTTAGTGTAGTATTCGCTTCCTACCTTTACGACATCGTTTGGCATTGATTTATACTTGCCATTCTTAGCATTAGGCACCTGATTCATAATTCTGCCCCATAGTCTTGCAGCCATACCGGACATGGATGATAGCTTGATATTAACGTCTGTACCAATCCATAGTGAAGCAGCGTAATTAGGTGTAAATCCATCAAACCAAATATCGTAATTACTGTTAGTAGTACCGGTCTTACCTCCGGCCTGAACACCACTTATAGATGCTGCTCCGGCAATACCATTTGATACTACAGTTCTAAGCATATCAGTCATGATGAAAGCGACTCCTTCATCCATGACCTTCTTTTTCTTAGACTTACTCTTTAGCAGAACCTTACCGTGCCTATCTGTAACTTTAGTGTAAGCTATAGAGGACTGACGCACACCACCGTTAGGGAAGGTAGCATAAGCCTGAGCCATCTCAAGAGGGATTACACCATTTGTAAGACCGCCAAGCGCAAGCGCCGCTGAGTTCATATCGCTAGTATCGCCTTTAGTAACAATTGTTGTTAATCCAAACTTCTTTAGCATATCTGCAGAATATTCATTTCCAACCTGGAGCTGAATCTTGACAGCTATAGTGTTGATAGATTGCTGCAATCCTTTACGCATGGTAACTGGACCAGTAAAGCTGTTGCTTGCATTTTTAGGCCATACTTTTCCGTTAAATGTCATCTGCTCATCGACAATGGTAGATGAGGCTGTTAAATAGCTACCGTAGCTCTTAACTCCTTGCTTATCATGCTTATAATCGACAAACGGCCATGTTTCACCTTTCTCTGCATAGTCAAAACTCTTCTGGAGTGCTGCACCATATACAGAGAGTGGCTTTATTGATGAACCAGCCTGCCTTGGGTTAAGTGCACGGTTATACAATCTGCTACCGGATTGACCACGACCACCGACCATCGCCTTTATCTTACCGCTTCCAACTTCTACTACAACCATTGCCGCTTGTGGCTGAATAGTCTTTTCATTTAACGAGTATGCATCTGGTTTAATGATCAATGTGTTTCCAGACTTTACCATAGCCTTAGGGAAGTCCTTGAAATAACTCTTATCAATAACCAGATTGTCGTCGCTATCTAGTTTCTTATACTTGCTTGGCACATTTATAAATCCACCTGAATATATGTAAAATGTACCGTTTTCCTGAACATATTGTTTTTTGAACTCAAGGCTATAATTTACTTTTCCACCAGCCTTTGTAGTGAATATATTTAGCCTTTTGTTACGTTTAATAGTAACTGAACCATCTTTATTAATAGTTACTTCGTCACTCTTTAGCGTAAAGTCACCGTCAGAGTTAAAGCTATCGTTATAGTCATATAATAATATGGTTCCGTTTGCGCCTATCACATTGCCAGAAGAATCCTTGCGTATACTTACTAGGGAAGGGAAGTTAGATCCTGTTTCGAATTCCTTTGTTATTACACTTTGTGCTGTAGAATCCATAGTGGAGTGTATCTGTAGTCCTCCGGTATAGATCATTCTCTCAGCTTCTTCTGGTGAAATATTATATTTCTTCTGTAGGTCGTGAGATACTTCGTCAATTACATATTCATTGAAATATGAATTTACACTCTTGTTACTTTTAACAGATGGGTTGATAAAGTTAATTAAGTCTTTATTATAAGCGGCTTTAAATTCTTTATCTGTTATATAGCCTTGTTCATGCATCAGCTTAAGGGCGGTGTCACGACGATTTTTAGATGTGTCATTAGCTATATAAGTATCTGGGTCACGAAGGATTATGTTGGTATTTCCTTCGGTTACAGAGTCTTTACCCACAAGTTTAACTAGCGCATAAGTATCAGGCGCCTGAGGTAGGGCGGCAAGCGCTGCACACTCATCGAGAGTTAAATCCTTAGGATCCTTAGAGAAGTAAGCATGCGATGCTGAATATACACCATAACTTCCAAAACCTAGGTAAATTGTATTAAGGTACGCTTCGATAATTTGCTTCTTTGATAAAGATCTTTCAATCTGACTAGCATAGTACATCTCGAGGATTTTACGCTTAATGCTTCGCTGACTCTTAATCTTTGGTAGGTATACATTACGTGCGAGCTGTTGCGTTATAGTACTTGTTCCACTTATATGACCAGAGCCTGTAAAAGACTGAACTACAGCTCCCGCCATTCTCGTCCAGTTGAACCCGTGGTGCTTCCAGAAAGTCTTGTCCTCTAGTGCTACAAAGGCATTGATCATATTCTTTGGCATATCTTTATAAGATATGAGCTGTCTATCCTGATTGTAGAAAACAGTTGAAACCTTTTTATCTTGATCGTCATAGATTACCGAGCTTTGAGCTACCGAATCATAGATATTCTCGGGATCTATCTTAGGAGCAGTACTGATTACAACGAATGTATATAGGATTGCAATCACAAACAAGATGGCAAATAAAATTATAAGATCCTTTGCAATTTTTCCTTTGCTTATAACTTTCGGTGTATTTTTTACTTTTTTTCCATTGACAACTACCGATGCGCCTAGACTTTTGTTATAGTAGGGATTTTCTTTAAGAAACAGCCTATCTTTGAGAGGCTCACCATTTCCCTTAATTAATCGTGCAAGAAAAGAACCTCTATGGTTTTTAGAGCCTTTGGTTTTAGATTTATTTTTTTTGTTTCTTTTGCTGCCTTTATCAGACGATGCATCTCCGACATTAGCAGATGCCTGTGATGTATCATCGCTATCAAGCGCTTCGAACTTAGATAGAAATTCATCTATTTCACGTTCGTTATTAGAAATCTTGTCATTATCAGACTTCATTAGAAACCCTCCAATTATAAATAATAAATATAAAGCAGATTATTACATTATATAATTCATATCATTATATCACATATATTCGTATGAAAAATATTAATAGAAGCTTAAATTAAATTATTATATAAAAACGCCTCTATTCTATCTGAAATTCATCAAATAGGGCAGAAGCGTTAAAAATGTTTTTTTAAATAGAACTGCTTAAAATTACAGTCTATTACATGATAATAAAATGCATTTTAAAAATTTATTAACCCAGATTTTGTATAAGAATTTACATAGTTTAGTATAGTATTCGTTACCTTTATACCTGCATCTTGATCATCGTCATTTAGGTTAATATGAGTAATATTAGCATCGGACTGAACACTCTTAAGCAGTGACATGGTTGTAAACTTTTGATCTCTATCAATTGGAATAGCGATTGTCTGTGCTGCTTTATCATTTACATTTGAGTAAATAGAACTGAGAGCACTAGAAAGTTTCTGGTCTTTATTTTCATATGCATCATATAGGTCATAGGTCTTAATTTCTAAACCAGATAGTGATGCTGCCGATGCATTATCCTTCATTATTTGGTCACGATATGCATTGGTAACACCTGTCGTATTCATTTTAAGATGCATAATATTACCTTCTACATATAGCTCTTCCATCGTATTTGTCGCATATACATCACCCTTTGAATACTTATGAGGAATCTTATCATCGTCACCGAACCTATAATTGCTGTTTTTATCTATATAAAGATAAGTTGTTAAATACTCAATCGTGCTTTGGGATATTGCAGTGTCCGGTAACTTTGATTCATCTGTGATAACAGAATAGGTCATCTTAGCATCTGGGAAATACTTTTTGTTTGCCTTCATAAATTTCTCGACTTGGCCGTCAAAGTACTCCTTTGTATCATCTAGGTTGTATGAATCTACAAGAAGTGTAAACTCAAGCGAACTTGGATACATATTACCGTTATTTCCCACCTTCATATCAGCAATCTGGTATGATACAGATTTATTTTTATATTTAGATACTATGGAACTGAATACATCAAATACATCTGGTTGCTGTGAGATGTAGGAGCTAGGAACATCGGTTTTGATGCCAGTAATCTTAATTTTGATACCGGTATTCTGTGTTCTCGCTTCTGTAGTATATGGGATAGATATATCACTCATACCACTTGCGAATGAATTATTTGATATATATAGTTTCTTTCCGCCACTTACATATATGACATTGGAATTTGCAGGTATATATGATTTGTTTATATTCTTTGCTCCGACATGATTATTATTTTCGTTATTCATAAAGATTGCTATTACGCTGCCTCCATTTGTCTTGGATGTTGATACTTCGTGGAGAGTAGCAAGTGCATCAGCATCAATAGCAGCAGTCTTATAATTATAATCGGCGATAACAACAGTGGCAGGAGCCGTAACATCTGACGCTGTCTTGGTGATAATTATATTACCGTGTTCGTCGGTTATAAATAAGACCTTATCTTTAGCAGTTTCGCTTTCGATAAATTTCTGCAGGTCAGAATTAGATTTAAAATCTTTTGATTTTGCTAAAAGCTGCTCGCGAAAACTCATGTAGTTTTCCTTATTAACAAGTCGAGTCTTCGTCATTTTATAATATGCAATAATGCCGACAAATGCTAAAACAATTACGAGCACAATAGCTGTGGTTTTTTTATTAGAATTACGCATGGAAATCCTTTCAGTTTTTTATATCTTATATAGAGTTCATTATACAGAGTAAGTGTGAAGATTAGAACAAGAAAATCTACTATTATGATACTTAATTAATTTCTAAATTAATCTTATAAGTGTAGATCAAATTAAAGTTGATTTCGGTAATAGTATTGTTATAATTAAATGAATACAAAAATGATAACAAAACCCTTGCACCTAGTGCAATTGTTGTGTTATAATTTTCATCGCGTTACTAGTGAATGCAACTATATTAACTACAAGGAGGTGCGGCAAATGTCCAGAAAATGTGAAGTTTGCGGTAAGGGTCAGGCTTCGGGAAACGCTGTTTCTCATTCTAACAGACATTCGAAGAGAAAGTGGAATGCTAATATTCAGTCTGTAAGGATTAGCGAGAACGGTACGGTCAGAAAGGCAAACGTTTGCACGAGTTGCCTGAGATCTGGCAAAGTAGACCGTGCCATTTAGTCTATATACCCGATTTCTTGTCTTAAACGGCTAGCCGTTTAAGGCTTTTTTTTATTTTTGAATTAAAGCGATATATAATCGCTATTCATTAAATAATCGGATATAATCTTAAATATAGGTTCACGGAAGAAAGGGTAGTTAATGCGATGTGGAGGATGTCATGCAGGTGCTTAATAAATCTCATTATGGAGCTATAAACATCACTAAACAAGTTATGAATAAACTTGTCCTTGATGAATTACTTAAATATGAAGATATTGTATTCCCATGCAGCCAGACAGGAAAACCCTTAAAAAAAGGATTCTTTTCCGGTATAAATGAACTACTTTCTTCTATTGAGATTCACGAGGCAGCTAATGGGACTTACATAGTCTTCTATATTATAGTAAAGTTTGGTGAAAGTATTAATGAGATTAGCAATGCTATTTTTGATAGTATAGAGCGTGACTTCGAAATGTTTTCTCTCGTCAAACCTGTAGAGATAAAGGCCTGCATTAAGGGTGTACAAGCTGAGCATCTTACGAGAAGAGATGTTGAAGTGATTAGGACGAATGAATAGAGTATGAGATTAAGCGATAGTATAACTACAATTAAGGGTGTGGGTGCTAAAAAGCAAATACTGCTCGAGGCTATGGGAATATCCACTATATACGACTTACTTGAGCATAAGCCATTTAGATATCAGAACAGACTGAGTAGGGAGCCTTTTATGGATGTTCCTGAGGGTAAAGATGTTTTGATAGGTGGCATATTGATTAATAAAAGGCTTAGGTCTATAGGAAAAGGTCGAACAATGCTTGAATGTGCGCTACGAGATGAGAGCGGTATCTTTCACGCAATTTTTTTTAATATGCCGTTTCTTGAAAAGAATTTAAGATTGGGCACTGATTACACATTGTTTGGTAAGATGAAGTGGAGAAATGGGGCAAAGACTATTGTCAATCCCGAAATGTATCCTACGGATAGTCCTCGTGACATTCGTGGCATAATTCCTGTCTATAGACGCACTGCAGGAATATCCTCTAATGAATTATCTAAACTGGTTCGAAGCATAGTGGACAAGCTAGATGAATCATGTGAGTGGCTGGGCGATGAGCTTATCGAGAAAAATAATCTTGCTCCCGAAGACTATGCATATAGGAATATTCATTTTCCAGAAAGTGGAGCAGCCTACAATAGGGCAAAGTTTAGATTAATATATGATAAACTACTGGCATTTCAATATTCCGTTCTGTATAACCGTCGAATTCTTGATGAAGAATGCGGAAACTCAAAGATTGCCCCAGTAGACATAGGCAAGTTCTTAGAGTCTCTTCCTTTTAGACTTACGTTAGGGCAGCAGAGTGCAATAGATGATATAGAACATGATTTAATGAACACAAGAGCCATGAACAGGCTCGTACAGGGCGATGTTGGCTGCGGAAAAACTGTCGTCGCTGAAACAGCTATCTTTCATGCTGTTAGTGCGGGGTGGCAGGCTGCGTTTATGGCGCCAACTGAAATTTTAGCTAGACAGCACTTTGCTAAGCTTAGTGTGGATTTTGCAAAGTTCGGAATGAGAATAGCGCTTCTTATCAGTGGACTTAAATCAGCTGAGAGAAGAGAAATTCTTTCAGGTATTTCTAGCGGTGATATTGATATAATTGTAGGGACACATGCTCTCATTCAGTCTGATGTAGAGTTTGCAAAGCTTGGTCTAGTTATAACCGATGAGCAGCATAGATTTGGTGTTAACCAGCGGAAGATTTTGTCAGAAAAGTCAGAAGCCGTTAATGTACTGGTAATGTCGGCAACTCCAATTCCCAGAACGCTCGCGGCTACAGTCTTTGGTGATATGGATTTTTCTGTAATAAAGAGTAAACCATCGAATCGCAAGGATATAATAACAAGATATGCTACCGAAAAATCTCGAGAACGTGTGTATGCAAATGTTTATAATGAGGTAAGGAGCGGTAATAGAGCGTATATTGTAGCACCGTCAATCGAGGAAAATGAAGAAAGCGATTTAATATCTGCGGAAGCGCTGTATGAAGAACTGAAAATAAAATTCAAGGGTTTAAAGGTAGGGCTTATTCATGGAAAACTTGAAAAATTAGAAAAAGAGCGAATAATGAATGAATTTGCTGATGGATCTATCAATGTGCTCGTATCGACTGTTGTAATTGAAGTTGGTATAGATGTTCCTGAAGCAACTGTCATAGTAATTGAAAATGCAGAAAGATTCGGCTTAGCTCAGCTACATCAACTTAGGGGAAGAGTCGGAAGAAATGATTTGCAGTCGTTTTGCTATCTAATTTGTTATAGTGATTCTGAGAATGCAATAGCACGAATGAATGCCATGGTAGAGATTAGCGATGGATTTGAGATTAGCGAAGAAGATTATAGGCTGCGTGGTGCAGGTGATTTGATGGGGACTATGCAGCACGGGTATTCTGGTAATAGTTTTTATGACTTATTTGGATATGATAAAATATTAAAACTTGCAACTTCTGACGCAGAACAGATCCTGTCTAAGGATCAAAGTGAGATTAAAGAGCTCGTAGACATAGAGCAGCTGCAGCTTCGAACAAACAATATCATGATGCAAGATAATAGTAATATAATATAGTAGGAAATAGCAAAGGAGATATCAATGAGGATTAATTCCGGCAGGTTCAAATACAGAAAATTGGAGATTCCTGAGAGCGCTAGACCCACTACAGAGAAAGTTAGAGAAGCGGTCTTCAGCATGCTTATAGGTAGGGTAGAAGGAGCGACTGTGCTTGATTTGTTTGCAGGCTCGGGATCATTAGGACTCGAAGCTCTATCAAGATGGGCTGAGTTCTGCGTTTTTAACGAAGGTGATAGAAAAAACTATAAGATTCTAAAAAATAATATTACAAATTGTAAGGCTGAAGAAATTTCTTCAATATATAATAATGATTTTAGAAAGGCTCTTACACTTGCAAATAGAGAGTTTGATATAATATTTGTAGACCCTCCTTACCGTGAAGGGTATTATGGTGAAGTCTTTGAACTCGTTGAGGAATATGGGCTTTTGGCAGATGGTGGAGTGATCGTAGCCGAGCATTTAAACGATAATGAATTATCTGACAATATACTTGGCTTCTCTAGAACTAAGCATAAAAGGTATGGAACTATAGGTGTAGACTTCTTTGAAAGAGCTTAAAGCCTTGCAAATACAATATCTGTTTGTTAAAATACGTTGAGAGATGGTGATAAATATGAAGAGAACTGCAATTTATGCGGGTTCTTTTGATCCGATAACCAATGGTCATTTGGATATAATTGAACGCGCAGCTAATATGTTCGATAGTTTGACTGTCGGCATAGCCGTTAACAGTTCTAAGACTCCACTCTTTACTTTGGATGAACGCAAGAGGATAATTTCCAAGGTGACGGAACACATACCTAATATCGAAATCGATGTATTCGATGGACTGCTCGCAGAGTATGTTAACAAGCACGATTTCGAAGCGGTTGTTAGGGGGCTTAGAGCAACTACTGATTTTGAATATGAAATTCAGATGGCGCAGATGAATGCTCGCTTATACACGGGTGGGACAGAGACTGTTTTCTTGATGACAGACCCTCGGTATTCGTTCATTAGTTCATCTCTCATCAAAGAAGTGGTATCTTATGGTGGCGATGTAGATGGGTTGCTACCAGACTATGCAAACGAAATGATTAAAACAAAAGTTGATAATCAATAAACTAGGAGGAAATCGTTATGAGCGACGCATCAATTAGAGTTATGACACTACTTGACGATCTCGAGGAAATTCTGGCTAATGCATCTAAGGTTCCTTTTTCGGAGAAGGCAATTGTAGATAGCGATGAAATTAGGAGTATTGTTGATGATATCAGACTCAGTATGCCTAAGGACATTCAGCAGGCAAAGTGGGTTAAGGACGAGCAGGACAGAATTCTTAACGAAGCAAGAGGTGAGTACGATAAGGTAATCATCGCAGCAAAAAAGCAGGCTGAATATCTTGTTGAGAATGATATTATCAAGAAGGAAGCTGAAAAGAGGGCAGATGCTCTTATCTCTGAGGCTGAAAATCATAGCAGATATATTAAGCTTCGTTCTTATGAGTATGTAGATAAGCTTCTTTTCGACATGCAGAATGATATTGCGAAGGTTGCTACAGAGTACATTCAGCCAATGAATGATTACTTCACTGACATGCTAGGCGAGATGAATGGAAGAGTAAATGGAAACCGTCAGGAAATGAAAGCGCTTGCTGAACGCATTCAGGGCGGAGCATCATATAGCGAAGGACAGCAGACAGCTCCCGAAGTAGAAGAAGAGGAGCAATAATTACCCGATGAAAGTTTTGGGAATTGTTGCTGAATACAATCCTCTTCATAATGGACATTTGTATCATATCAATAAGGCAAAGCAAGAAACTGGTGCTGATGCAGTAATAGTCGCTTTAAGCGGAGATTATATGCAACGTGGTGAGCTTGCTGTGGCTAACAAGTGGGTTAGAGCAGAGTCCGCAATTAAGAATGGAATAGACGCAGTGTTTGAGATACCTGTTTATGCATGTCTCGGCAATGCGTCTGTTTATGCGTCTACGGCAATTAAACTTCTCTCTGCAACTGGTTTTATAGATGTTATATCATTTGGTAGTGAATCGGGTAATCTAGAAAAATTGACAGAGACTGCCTCTAATCTGAATGACATAAGGATAGGCGAGAGGATTAATGAACTGTCAAAAGAGGGACACAGTTATCCAAAGGCGCGTTTAATTGCGTACGAGGAGCTATTTGGTGATAGTTCTAATGAAATTTTAAGTAGACCAAATGATACACTTGCACTTGAGTATATCAAAGCAAATGCAGTCCTTAAAAACTCAAATATTGATCTTCACACTGTAAAACGCGAGTCATCTGGGTATTCAGCAGTCTTTGATGCTCGTATGAAATTTCAAAGTGCATCTGGAATTAGAAAAGCCATTCGAAATAATATTGATGTATCTGATTTTATGCCTGAAGATTCAGTGAAGTACATGAAAAATAAATCTGCTGTCATTAGAGACAGAATAGATGATAATCTATTTAACCTAGTGAGATATGCCCTTTTAAATCTTTCGCCTGATGAAATTGACGAGTTTCCACAGGGTGGAGAAGGTATAGGAGGAAAGCTTCTGGATGCAATTAACAAATGTAAGTCGGCAGATGAACTTATTATGGCGGCAAAGAGCAAGAGATATACATATACCCGCATTTCAAGGCTTTTGATGCAGATTGTACTAAGGATTAAACGCACCGAGTTTGATGGAATGGATCCAGGATACCTTAGGCTACTTGCTGCTAATGAGATGGGGAGAAAGCTTGTTAGAATGGCAAAGAACGAAGAGTTAAATATGCTGCCCATATTGACAAATATCAACAGGGAAGCTCAGAATCTACCAATATTTGCTAAGAATCAATTGCTTCTTGACATTAAGGCTGCGGATACTTACAATATTGTAGCAATGAATGATATGTACAAAGAATCGGATCGCGTAAAAAGTCCGATAATGCTTTAAATTTCATTGACATAGATAGATGTTACGTATATAATATTGACTTGTAATGCGTGAAACGTAATTTCAATATTTGAGATAATCACATTTGTAAGGAGGTGTCGACAATGGCAGTACCAAAGAGGAAAACATCGAAAGCAAAGACTGCTAGCAGAAAGGCTGCTAACATGAAGATGGGCGCTCCAGGACTTTCAACTTGTCCTCAGTGTCATGAGCCAAAGCTTCCACACAGAGTTTGCCCAACATGCGGATTTTATGATGGAAAAGACGTCGTAAATAACGCTGAATAGTTAAGACAAGCCCATGATCCGAGATATCTCGGGTCTTTTTCTTTTTTTGCAAATATACTTTACAAATAGTATAATTAAAGAATATATAATGTATAAACACGAATTGGGGAATTATGGCAGAGGATAAGAAAAAACGTGGTCCAGGCAGACCGCCCGGAAGTAAGAATAAGTCAAAAAAATCTGCATCTACTTCTAATAATAAGAGAAGCAGCAGTAATGCGGAGAATGCTGAACAGAAGCAGATTCGTGAGATGCAGGAAAAAAGGAATTCACATAGAAAGCTTATTGATGAGATATGGGGAATTGCCATATTTGCAATAGGTGTTTTTTTGATATTTACGATGAAGAGTGATAGTACTGGAAGTTTCGGTCACGGAATACATAACATTTTACGAGGTCTATTCGGCGGGATGTCTTATGTGCTTCCATATTTTTTGATATTGGTTGCAATTTGCTTATTCCTTCAGAAGTTACAGCATTTAAATGCTAGGACAGCATCATTAACTACGCTCATATATTTTATGATGTGTGCACTTAATGGATACAGATTTGTAGACTCTAATAACATCAAATTCGGATTTGGTGATATATTGATTTTTTATCGAGATGGCGTAAAAGGGTATAATGCCGGAGCTGTCGGGATGGAGTTAGCAAATGTTCTTGTTAAGCTTATCGGAAAACCAGGATTGATCATTCTTGGCTTAGCTTTGATTTTTATATCTGTGCTCTTAGTTGCTAATACCCCTATTTCTAAGCAAATACACGCATTTAGAGAAGCTCGAGAAGAGAAACGTCTAATTAGAGAATTTGAACGTTCAGGAGGGAGCATTGGACCGTCATCAAGTTTTGGAGTGAATAAGGCTGATGATGTAGGGGTTACTTCGGATAGAACTGATAACAATAAACAAATGAAGTTTGGAGAGGACGAGCAAGTAGGCGTGAGCGTTACTTCTGCAGCCTCTTCAGCCGTAACTGATTATAGCCTTTCTGGAAATACGAGTCATGTCTATACTGACGAATTGGAAGAAGAACCAACATCAGGTTTATTTGGTAGAATGCTTGCCAAACACCTTAATTCAAGGAAGGAAAGAGCTCAGGCGAATGATACCGGAGATTCTAGAATACAACCTACAAAAGAGAGCTCAAACATAGGTGTTTCGCAGAATAGCGAAGCCTGTGGAAAGAAAACTGCCGCAGGATTTCCAGATGAGGATACTAGGAGAGAACTAGCGGATATGCTCGATAATGGATCTGACTTTGGTGGAGATGAAAGTGTAGTCTATGAGGGGTATAGAGGGAAGGATGCAAGCGATATTGGTCGTGGCCTTGGTACTGGAGATGATTTATCATCACGAGGGCAAGCTGGCTATGGGCTCGATGGTGCTATAGAATCATCATCTTCAGGATCGACAGGTCTTTGTGGATATGATGGAATAAGTGATGATAGAAGCATTTCTCCTAAGTCGGGATTAGGGCTTGATGATTCAAATGCAGGAAAAACTTCAAGGTCTAGAATTGCAACTTATCGCGGCCCAGGGACACCTGAATTTGATGGATTAAAGGCACAGGAATCCGCATTGAAATCAGGTCTTGGTACAAGTGCAGGAATAGGTGCGGCAACAGCTGCTGGAAATCTTGTACCTGGAAAATCTACAGAAGATGCCGTATATAATCAAAAAGAAGATACTAGACCGACTAAGGCTGACCATGACGAAATTGTAAAGCAGGTGGAAGAAGGTCAAGCAAAGAAGGAAAGCAAATATGTATTCCCTTCGGTAGATTTACTAAATAGGCCTAAGCCTAATAACAATATGATGAGTGGCAATCAACTTGAAGAACGAGCTCGATTGTTAGAACAGACCTTGAATGATTTTAATGTAGAAGCGAAGGTCCTAAATGTTACACAAGGTGCGTCTGTTACGAGATATGAAGTTCAACCGGCTACAGGCGTTAAAGTTAGTAAGATTACAGGGCTTGCTGATGATATTGCTCTTAATATGAGGGCAAAGAGCATTAGAATAGAGGCTCCAATCCCGGGTAAGGCAGCTGTTGGAATAGAAGTCGAAAATGAAAAAGCAGCACCTGTACTTATTAGAGAGCTAATCGAATCTAATGAGTTTAAGCATGCAAAGTCTAAGATAAGCTTCGTCGTGGGAAAAGATGTTTCGGGAAGGAATGTCATTGCAGATCTTCACAGCATGCCTCACATGCTTATAGCAGG
Source organism: Mogibacterium diversum (assembly GCF_002998925.1). NCBI lineage: Bacteria > Bacillati > Bacillota > Clostridia > Peptostreptococcales > Anaerovoracaceae > Mogibacterium > Mogibacterium diversum. The sequence continues at coordinate 526,337 of NZ_CP027228.1, forward strand.
TGCAACTGGTTCTGGTAAGAGTGTGTGTATAAACACCATAATTACAAGTTTCCTTTACAAAGCTTCGCCAGATGAAGTTAAACTTGTACTTATCGACCCTAAGGTGGTTGAACTAGGGAGCTATAATGGAATACCACACATGTTAATACCTGTTGTTACAGATCCCAAGAAAGCAGCTGCTGCGCTTAACTGGGCAGTAAACGAGATGCAACAACGATATAACAAATTTGCTGAGATTGGAGCTAAGGATCTCACATCATATAATCATTCTGTTTCTAACTCTGGAGATGCAGAAAAGGTTATGCCTCAGATTGTTATCGTCATAGATGAACTTGCAGACCTCATGATGGCGGCGTCATCTCAGGTTGAAGAAGCTATATGTAGACTAGCACAGAAGGCAAGAGCCGCTGGTATGCATCTAATAGTAGCTACTCAGAGACCATCTGTTGATGTTGTAACTGGTCTGATTAAGGCAAATATTCCTTCAAGAATTGCATTTAGTGTATCATCGCAGTTTGACTCACGTACAATTATCGATACTGCTGGAGCTGAAAAACTTCTCGGTAAGGGTGATATGCTCTTCTCACCGGTTGAGGCTAATAAGCCTATCAGAATTCAGGGTCCATACATATCAGAGACGGAGAGTGCTGCGGTAATTGACTTCGTAAAATCGCAAAGCGAAACGGAATACCGAGAAGATGTGATTCAGAGCATTGAAGTAACAGACAAGCCTGTTGCACAGGAGTCAGCAGAAGATGAACTAACTGAAGATGCAATAGAATTTATTTTAAAGCAAAAGCAAGCATCGGTTTCTATGTTACAGCGTAGATTTAGAATTGGATATAATCGTGCAGCTCGCATCATTGATGAGATAGAAGATATGGGCATAATTGGTCCGTCTGATGGTTCAAGACCTAGACAAGTGTTAATGACCGAGGAGGAGTATTATGGACCAGCTGATCAGACGACCTTTGATAGCGGAGCACAAAATGACGATTTGGATCCTAAAGACGATGAAGTGGTAAATAGTAACGGAGATTTTTAATGACAAATACGAACAAGACGTTCTATATTGATACCTTAGGGTGTGCGAAGAACGACTATGATTCGCAGGTTTTGGCAGCTGAACTCATGAGTAGAGGGTGTACGCTTTCAGATTCTCCAGAATCGGCGGATATTCTGATTGTAAATACTTGTGGTTTTATTGAATCGGCGAAGATTGAATCAATTGAACATATATTCAGTATGGCAGCTATTAAAGGAGAGACTAAGAAGCTTGTAGTAACAGGCTGTCTCTCAGAACGTTATCATGAAGATTTGGTAAAAGAGATTCCTGAGGTTGACATTTTTACAGGTGTTAATGACTACGACGAACTTCCTGAACTATTGCTATCAGCTGAAGAAGTGATGGCAGATAGTGTTAAGGGGAAGGTTGGTAGAGTTCTGCCATATAAAGAAAGGGTTCTTCCGAAGAATTCGTATTCTGGCGTTCTAAAAATTGCTGAAGGCTGTAATAATACATGTGCATTTTGCGCCATTCCAAAAATTCGCGGACCATATCGAAGTAAAAAAATTGAGGATGTAGTTCGAGAAGCGGAAGTTATGGCTGAGCAAGGCATTAAAGAACTGACAATCATAGCACAGGATACATCTTATTACGGCAAAGACCTTTATGGCAAAGCTATGTTGCCAAAACTCCTAGAAGAGCTATGTAATATAGATGGTATCAATTGGATTAGAATCATGTACGTTTACGATGATGGGATTACTGATGAGCTCATCGATACCATTGCTGCAAATGAAAAAATATGTAATTACTTAGATATACCAATCCAACATATTTCAGATAACGTGCTTAGCCGGATGAGGAGAAATTCAACAGGAGATTCCATCAGGGATACATTCAAAAAATTGCGCGATAATATCCCAGGGGTACATATTAGAACCACTTTGCTTGTAGGATTTCCGGGAGAGAGCGAAGAAGATTTTGATGAACTTGTAGAATTTGTAAAAGAGGCTAAGATCGATAGATTAGGTGTATTTGCATTTTCTGATGAAGAGGGCACTCTATCTCATAGACTCGATGGAAAGCTACAAGAAGAAGTAAAAGAAAATCGCAGAAATACTATAATGGAACTACAGGTTGGTATAAGTGAGGAACTCAATCGAAATAAAATTGGAAAGATTTTCGAGGTTATGGTCGATGAGGTTCAATCTGATGGTGAATACATAGGTAGAACAAGGTATGATGCACAAGAGATTGATAATGAGGTTACTTTCACTAGTAAGCTTGCTCATATGTCAGGGGATATTGTAAAGGTTAAGATTACAGAGGCTTATGAATATGATCTCATAGGTGAGGAGGTTTAGATGAATTTACCTAACAAACTTACAGTTGGCAGAATGATTGCTGTTCCATTTTTTGTCGCTGCATTTATGTTGCAGTATTACATGATAGCATTCATTATATTTATTGCTGCTTCGTTTACTGATTTATTGGACGGGAAGATTGCTCGAGCAAGAGGCCTTGTTACTAACTTCGGGAAGATAATGGATCCGCTAGCGGATAAAATACTGGTATACTCAGCGCTTTGTCTTTTAATAGGTGAAGGAACGATTCCGGCATGGTCGCTTATTGTTATTTTGGCTAGAGAGTTTGCGGTAAGTGGAATGAGAACAGTTGCAGCCTCAGAAGGTCGAGTAGTTGCCGCTGGAATGAGCGGTAAGATTAAGACAGTCCTTCAGATGCTTGCAGTCCCTACACTGATTCTTGCGCTCACGTTTGATTCAGTATATGTGCTGATGACAATAGGTATGGCGCTTTTCTGGGCCTCTTTGGCAGCAACAATTTATTCGGGATGCGAGTATATAATCAAAAATAAAGATGTATTCTCAATGTAAATTTTGCATTTCAAATATAATGCAAAATGTCATTAGTATTAGTATCAAAACATATATTTAATATATTAAACTTACTCGGGGTGCTCAGGTACGCCGAGTAATTGCTTAGAGGGGTAATAAGGGGTAATCAAGATGAACGTCTCGATAATAGCGGTTGGAACTGAATTACTTTTTGGTCAGACTGTAAATACAAATGCGACATATATTTCAAATCAATTGAACTTGATGGGGTTTAATGTCATGTATCACCATGTAGTTGGCGATAACTCTGGAAGGTTAAAAGCGTTAATTATTTCTACCTTTGTTGAAAGTGATATGATTATACTGACAGGTGGACTAGGACCAACTCAGGATGATCTTACCAAGGAAATAGTTGCAGAGGCTATGGGTGTAGATCTGTATTTTGATGAAAGATGCTATAGGGAAGTAAAGTCTTATTTTGATGATAGAAATCGAATTATGGCTGAAAATAATCGCAAGCAAGCATATATCCCTGTAGGCGCGGAAGTATTTCATAATGAAGCTGGAACAGCACCGGCTTTTGGCATTGAGAAGGATGGGAAATGTGCAATTTGTCTACCCGGTCCACCACGTGAGATGAAATGGTTATTTGAAAACTGCGTAGTAGATTATTTAAAAAGATTTTCAAGTAAGCAAATGTATTATAGGGTTATTAGGACTATCGGAATAGGTGAATCTGACCTAGAGACGAAGCTTCTTCCAATCATCGATAATCAGAAGGATCCTACGATAGCAACGTATGCAAAAGAAGGTGAGTGTACACTTCGTGTAGCTTCACAGCGAGAAACGATGACAGAAGCTCAACTAGCTGTGGAGAACATGATTCGTGAGATCGACAAGTTAATTGGGAAGTATATATACAGTTATAATGACGAAGAACTGGCTGAGGTTGTTGTTAGGAAGCTAAGAGAAAACAAATTATCTTTATCATCTGCAGAATCATGTACGGGAGGCATGTTCGCATCTTGTATAACTGATGTACCAGGTGCATCTAATGTTTTTTCGCATGGGTTTGTCACGTATAGCGAGACTGCGAAAGCTGGAGTTTTAGGCGTTGATAGTAAAATTATAGAAGAATGCTCTGTCGTTAGTTCAGAAGTTGCGGTTTTAATGGCAAAAGGAGCACAAAAGTCTTCGAATAGCGATATTGCAATCTCCATAACAGGATACGCTGGACCAGAAGCTGATGAAGGACGTGAAAATGGAAATGCTTTCATTGGGTATGCCTGTGGCAATAAACTAGGTAACAAGAGCGGTTTTATTGAGATTAACACCAAGAGAAACGATAGAAAATGGAATCGTAACTTCTTCAAACTTAGGATGCTTTTAGTTGTTTATAATATCATCAATGACGCAATTTAAGTAATTAATAAAAAATGATCTAAATATTAAATCGATAATAGATAATGCTAGATTTTTATGTAATCTCATGAATATTGGTAAAATGTATTATAGTGTGAAAATTTACTGAAATAGTGGTTCTAATATTGATTTATATCGATATTTAATTTGACCGTTATCATGCAAAGAATATATAATCTTGACAAACAAAAGAAGATTATATACAATACGAACAGATGTTCGAAATATACAGGAGGGACTATGGCAGTTAAGTCAAGTAAAGACAAGAGTTTAATCGGTAATGTTAGTGATAAAGAAAAGGCTCTTGAACATGCTCTAGATGAGATTCAGAAAGCGTTTGGCAAAGGTGCAGTTATGAAGCTTGGAGATGAAGGTCTTCATAACAACATTGAAGGGATTTCCACGGGCTCTATATCACTAGATGTTGCGACCGGTATCGGTGGTGTTCCCCGTGGCCGTATTGTTGAGATTTATGGACCTGAATCATCAGGAAAGACAACTCTTACATTGCACTGCATCGCAGAGGCTCAGAAGGCTGGCGGTAAGGCAGCGTTTATCGACGCTGAACATGCGCTAGATCCTGTTTATGCTAAGAATCTAGGTGTAGATGTAGATGATTTATTAGTGTCGCAGCCTGATACTGGAGAACAAGCGCTAGAGATTTGCGATATGCTAGCACGAAGTGGAGCTATTGATCTTATTGTTATAGACTCTGTGGCTGCACTAGTTCCAAAGGCTGAAATTCAGGGTGATATGGGAGACTCTCACGTTGGACTCCAGGCCAGACTTATGTCACAAGCCCTCAGAAAGATTGCAGGAACCGTTAACAAAACTAATACTTGTGTTATTTTTATCAACCAGCTTCGTGAAAAAATCGGAATCATGTTTGGTAATCCAGAGACGACAACTGGTGGCAGAGCACTCAAATTCTATGCTAGCATGCGACTTGACGTAAGACGTGCTGATTCTATCAAGCGTGGTGATGAGACCATTGGTAATAGAACCAAGGTTAAAATTGTAAAAAATAAAGTAGCACCTCCATTTAAAATTGCTGAGTTCGATATAATGTATGGAGAAGGTATTTCTATTGCAGGTGATGTGCTAGATACTGCTACAGATATGAAATTCATTGATAAAGCGGGTTCGTGGTATAGCTATGAGGGTGAAAGAATAGGGCAAGGTCGTGAGAATGTAAAAGAATTTCTCGTTTCTCATCCTGAGATTCTTGAGACTCTTAAGACTAAAATCATGGATGCCATTCACGGTAATGATGAAGAAGAGCTTAAAGTTGACGAAGATGGAGTAGTAATCGAATAATAATGATTTATAATGTTCTGGGATTTGACATAAGTCCTGGAACATGTTATATTTAGACGGTTAGCCGCACAGAATGGGTTTTTAAGCGTAGCACCCGTAATTCTGGCGAGTCTGGTTTGAGGAGGAATTAATATGTACGCAATTATTAAAACAGGCGGTAAGCAGTATAGAGTACAGGAGAATGACGTACTTAAGGTTGAAAAGCTTAACGCTGCAGTTGGAGAGACAGTTACCTTTGATGAGGTTGTAGCTGTTGGAGGAGACAAACTTCAGGTAGGTACACCATTTGTTGAAGGTTGTGCAGTTCAGGCCGAGGTACTCGAGCAGGGTAAGAACGAAAAAGTTATTATCTTTAAGTACAAGGCTAAGAAGGACTACAGAAGAAAGAATGGTCACAGACAGCCATACACTCTAGTTAAGGTTACAGGCATTGGCGCAGCAGCTAAGAAGGCAGCTCCAGCTAAGGCTAAGACTACAGAGAAGGCAGAGAAGTCTGAAGTGAAGGCTTCGCTATCAATGAAGAAGGAAGAGCTTCTAGAGATTGCTAAGAATCTTGGAGTTGAGGTTCCTTCAAAGGCTACTAAGGCTGATATTCTTTCAGCAATTGAATCTAAGTAATTAAGAATTTCAATATAGGAGGTGACTAGTCATGTCAAGTAAAAAAGGAGTAGGTAGTTCCAAGAACGGTCGTGATTCCGAGTCCAAACGCTTGGGACTTAAGATAGGTGCGGGACAGTATGTAAGTGCTGGAAGCATTCTTGTTAGACAGAGAGGAACAAAGTTCCACCCTGGTAACAATGTTGGTATCGGTGGAGATGATACTCTATTTGCAAAGATCGATGGCAACGTTAAGTTTGAGAGATTTGACAAGAAGAGAAAGCAGATCAGCGTATACAGCGAAGAAGCTTAAACTTATTGACCCCTTATTTCAAGGGGTCATTTTTAATATATTGGAGAAATAAATGTTCGTAGATAGAGCTGAAATAATTATTACATCTGGAAAAGGTGGAGATGGAGCCGTAACCTTTAGACGAGAGCCATACGTTCCAGAAGGTGGTCCAGATGGAGGCGATGGAGGCGATGGAGGTAATATTATATTTGTTGCCGATAATAACCTTCGCACACTAATGGATTTTAAATACAAGCGCAAGTATGAAGCTGAAAATGGTCAAAACGGTATGCGTCGTAAGAAATACGGTAAGCGCGGGGAGGATTTGGAGATAAGAGTTCCTGTTGGAACCATGATTATTGACAAAGAATCAGGACTTCTGATGAAGGATATGGCGCATAACGGGGATACGCTTGTCGCAGCAAAAGGTGGTAAAGGTGGAAAGGGTAACGTTCATTTTAAGAATTCCATCAGACAAGCACCTAATTTTGCTGAGGCTGGTGAATTACCTAAAGTTAGAACTGTAATTCTGGAGCTTAAACTCATCGCTGATGTAGGACTCGTTGGTTTCCCTAATGTTGGAAAATCAACGTTACTTTCCGTTTCTACATGTGCAAAACCTAAAGTTGCAAATTATCACTTCACGACTATAGATCCCAATCTTGGGGTAGTTGATCTATATGACAAAAGCTTTGTGATGGCAGATATTGCGGGAATTATAGAAGGTGCACATGAAGGTATGGGGCTCGGAATTAAGTTCCTAAAGCATATTGAGCGCACAAAGGTTCTTATTCATGTAGTTGATGTTTCTGGCAGTGAAGGCAGGGACCCAATAGATGATTATAAGAAGATAATTGATGAGCTAAGAAAGTACGATGAAAGGCTGCTGGCAAAGCCTATGCTTGTAGCTGCAAACAAGATAGATGCCGTTTGCGATGAGGAAAAGCTAACAGAATTTATTGAATTTGTTGAAAATGAAGGCAAAAGAGTATTCAAGATTTCTGCTGCGGCTAGACAAGGTATACAAGAACTTCTTAATGCTACAATCAATGAGCTAGATAATTATGTTGAACCAGAAGCGGAAGAAGTTGAATACTTTGATTTTGAGAAGGATGAGCTCGATGAAGACTTCAAGAAACTTAAGGCCTATAGAGCGTATGACGGCGCTTTTGTTCTCGAAGGTAAGCAGCTTTCTAAAATCTTTAGATCTACTAATTTTACGGATACAGGTTCAATGCGATATTTGTATAAATTTATTGTGGATAGAGGCGGCATTAAAATGCTAAAGAAGATTGGTTTGAAAGAGGGAGATACGGTTAGAATAGAAGACTATGAGTTTGAATATTACGATGACTAGGTAATTAATTTTCTTTCAAGCTTCTAAATCTTTCATGTGGCTAAAATTATATCTAGACACTACATGATGTACTTAAGATATTATAAGCAAAATAGGTGGATACATAATTGCATTATTTGCAGTATGTATTCACCTATTTTACATTAAAAACCTATATAAAAAATATTTAATACTGTATTGCCAATCTAGAGTGCATTGATTTATATGGGGTTTTATGTTGTAAAATAATTATAAATAATATATATTTACATGTTCCTGACTTTCTGATAGACTGTTGCAAAATAATTTTCTAAATTGTATTATCTATGTAGTTGAATCTACCCCCGGAAGGGGTAATATATGAAAAAAACAAATAATGACCTGATAAATCACTTAATTGATTGTATTAGATTCCAATTTGCGAAGGATAGAAAGCTTAAATACAAGGTTGCACTTGTTGTTGTTATCTTCATTGGAGCTACAGGAATACATATGAAATCTAGTAATGCTGATACTATCAAGCTTGATAAGACAGAAAAAGTCAAGGAAAAGGAACGCCCTCAAGCAGTAGATGAATTTTACATAGATATAAGTGGCGCCGTTAATTCACCTGGAGTATATAAGGTCAAGAAAAAAACTAGAGTTTTTGAACTTATTGAAAAAGCAGGTGGTCTAAAATCAGATGCTAATCTGGACGCATTAAATCAAGCAGAGTTTGTTCAAGATGGTCAGAAAATCGTTATACCGAGCAATGGAGGTGGGGATATAACTAGAGAAAATGAGGATAAATCGAACAATGATGGTGGGATAATTAATATTAATTTGGCAGACAAGTCTAAACTCATGAGCCTCCCTGGCGTTGGGGATGCGATTGCACAGAGGATTATTGATTATCGAAAGGACCATAGGTTTTCAAAAGTTGAAGATTTGAAGCAAGTTAAAGGTATTGGAGACGCTACATTTGAGAAGTTAAAAAATATGATTACTGTTTAATGTTTAAGTGTGGGCATTAATATTAATGAAAGAGGGAATTATTATTATGAATAACAAGCATAATCCGATGAAAAATTTTTACTCTATTAAAAATAATGAATCTATATCATTTGACGCAGAAGATGCGTTATCGTTAGTGTTTGCTTCTTGTTTAAATCATGATTGTAAAGTTAGTAAGTGTACATCGTTCAACTATTTCAGAGATTTGAAACTAAGAATTTTGTATGCTGAAATTAAAAAGATAATTAATTGCATGGATGAAGGCGATTATGATCTAAGTCAGTTAGTAGATGATCACATTTTGAGAAGTGCATTTGCTGGTTCTGTTTTTATGAAAGATGGAATGGGGGCAAGTTATTTAGTAGAAGCAGTCATAGTATGTAAGCAACTGCTAGCACGTCAAAACGTTATTATTGCTGGAGAGATATATCGACAAGTTGCAGAGCGATTTCATGTATCTCCTGAGGCTGTGGAAAAGGCTATTCGATACTTTACAAAAGAATTATGGATGGTTTGTAAAGATAAAACTAAATGTCTTGCTATTTATAATTTTGTGTTTCCTAGTTTAAATTCGCCACCTACAAATAAAGATACCATCGTTTTCATGGCTATTAAAATGCTAGAAATACAGAAACTATTAGAGGCTTTAGCTATATAAAGTACAATCTTTAGAACCTTTAATTTCGTTGAATGCACTATTGAATCGTGATAAACTGTAAATATTATATTAATTGTTCAACTTGCTATTAGTACATGAAAGTAAAGGTATGTAAGTATGAGTAGAGTAAAAAGGGTTAAAAAGACTATGGATGGCAACACGGCTGCGGCCCATGTTGCTTATGCTTTCTCTGAAGTTTCAGCGATTTACCCAATAACACCATCTTCTGTTATGGCTGAGGTAATTGATAAATGGGCTTCTGAAGGAAGAAAAAACTTATTTGGAGAGAAGGTACGCGTTGTAGAGATGCAATCTGAGGGTGGAGCTGCTGGAGCAGTTCATGGTTCACTTAATGCGGGCGCTTTGACCAGCACCTATACAGCATCTCAGGGTCTTCTTCTGATGATTCCTAATATGTATAAGATTGCTGGAGAACGATTACCAGGCGTTTTCCACGTTGCTGCTAGAGCTGTTTCGACGCATGCACTTTCTATTTTTGGTGATCATTCTGATGTTATGGCTGCAAGGGCAACTGGTGTAGGTATGATTGCTGCAAATAGCCCACAGGAGGTTATGGATTTAGCTGCTGTATCGCACCTAGCTTCTATTAAAGCGAGCCTACCAATTGTACATTTCTTTGATGGGTTTAGGACAAGTCATGAACAGCAGAAGATTGAAGTATGGGATTATGAAACACTTGATTCGATGCTTGATCATGATGCTGTAGATAGATTCAAGCAGCATGCTAATAACCCATGTCATCCACATCTGATGGGTTCTGCTGAACAGCCAGAGACATTTTTCCAGCATAATGAAGCTAGAAATGTATTTTATGATGAATCTGTAGATATAATTAAAGGCGTAATGGATCAGGTTAATGAGAGTATTGGCACTGATTACAAGCCATTTAACTATTATGGTGCAAAAGATGCAACCGATGTAATCATTGCCATGGGCTCTGTATGTGAAACTGCTGCTGAAGTGGTTGACTATCTAAATGAAAATGGTAGAAAAGTTGGACTAATAAAGGTTAGGCTCTTTAGACCATTCTCTAGCAAGTATTTACTGCAGGAGATTCCTAGAACCGTAAAAAATATCGCAGTTCTTGATAGGACTAAGGAGCCTGGTTCAAATGGAGAACCACTTTACCTCGATGTTGTGTCTGCACTAGCAGATTCGGATGATTTAAATCCTAGATTAACAAGAGGTCGCTATGGACTTGGATCTAAAGATACTCAGCCGGGTGACATTATCGCTGTTTATGACAACATGGCTGCTGATAATCCAAAGAAAGAATTCACTATTTCTATCAACGACGACGTTACCAATCTTTCTCTAGAGAGAACTTCAAATCCGATTGTTTCTGCAAAAGGAACAGTTGCATGTAAATTCTGGGGACTCGGTGCTGATGGAACGGTTGGCGCTAATAAGAATAGCGTCAAAATTATTGGAGATCATACCGATAAGTATGTTCAAGCATATTTCCAGTATGATTCTAAAAAATCTGGTGGTGTAACCATATCTCATCTAAGATTTGGAGATGAACCTATTAGATCAACTTACTATGTGAATTCTGCAGATTTCATAGCCTGCCACAGTGCAGCGTACATGCATAAGTATGATATCGTTCAAGACGTTAATCCAGGTGGTAAATTCCTTCTGAATTGCAGTTGGACAGATGAAGAGTTAGAAACACATCTTCCTGATGCAGCAAAGAAATATATTGCTGACAATAATATAGAATTCTACACTTGTGATGCAGTTAAACTTGCTAATCAGGTTGGGCTCGGCTCAAGAAGAACTAACACTGTACTGCAGGCCGCTTTCTTTAAGATTTCTAATATAATGCCTATTGATGAAGCTATAGAGTACATGAAGTCTGCTATCAAGAAGAGCTACATGAATAAAGGTGAGGATATTGTTAATATGAACTGTAACGCTGTAGATGCTGGGGTTACTCATGTTCATAAAGTTAAAGCACCAGAGAGATGGAAGACTATTACAGTTTCAACAAATAAAGAACAGCTTCAGTCAGATAGACCAGACCTTAAGAAGTATCTCAATGATATTTTAACAACTGATGCTGCGATGAAGGGTGATGAGATTCCTACATCCAAATTTTTAGATGTTGCAGATGGAATGATTCCAGCAGGAACCGCAGCATACGAAAAGCGTGGGATTGCCATAGATGTTCCTCTATGGATTTCTGAAAACTGTATTCAGTGTAACTTGTGCGCATACTCTTGCCCGCATGGGGTTATTAGAGCATTTGCTTTAAGCGAAGCCGACGCAGAAGCAGCGCAGGCAACAACTTTAAAATCAAAAGCCAATCCAGATCATAAATTTATGATTTCCATATCTACAGTGAACTGTACGGGTTGTGGCTCATGTGTTCAGGTGTGCCCTGCTAAGGAAAAAGCTCTTAAGATGATACCTTATGAAGATGAGAGGTCAGCGGAACAGCAGAGGGTGTTTGATTATGCTAATGACCATACAGATGAGAATGTATTAGATGGCAATGTAGATACTCCTCGTAACGTAAGCTTTATTAAGCCACTGCTTGAATTCTCAGGTGCTTGTCCAGGCTGTGGTGAGACGCCTTATGCTAGACTTGTAACACAGCTATTCGGTGATAGAATGTTTATCGCAAATGCGACGGGATGTTCTTCAATTTGGGGTGGTAGTGCACCAAGTACCCCTTACACTATAAACCGTGAAGGAAGAGGGCCAGCATGGTCCAATTCATTATTCGAAGACAATGCTGAGTTTGGACTTGGAATGGCTGTTTCGATGAATACTCGCCGTAAAGAAATGAAGTCGGCAGTTAAGAGACTTGCAGAAAAGAGTGAATTCTGTGATGTCGCAACGGAATGGCTTGATGGAATGGAAGATAGCCGTAAGGCTGAAAGCGCTGCTAGAAAGCTAATAGAAGTTTGCAAGGATAGTGATGATGCTGATGCTAAATTTGTTGCAAAAAATGCTGATCTACTTCCAAAACCTTCTATATGGATATTCGGTGGTGACGGATGGGCTTATGATATCGGATACGGTGGTCTCGACCATGTAATCGCTTCCGGTGAAAATGTAAATATTCTGGTATTTGACACTGAAGTATACTCGAATACTGGAGGACAAGCTTCTAAGTCTACTCCGGCTGGTGCTATAGCACAGTTTGCTGCAGCTGGTAAGGCTGTAGGCAAAAAGAACCTTGCGGAAATTGCAATGGCTTATGGTTATGTGTATGTGGCACAAGTTGCAATGGGTGCTAACCCTACACAGACTTTGACGGCTCTAAAAGAAGCAGAAGCATACGATGGGCCTTCCATTGTCATTGCTTATTCGCCTTGTATAAATCACGGAATTAGAGCCGGAATGAACTGCTCTATGAACGAGATGAAGAAAGCGGTTCAGTCTGGTTATTGGAACCTCTTCAGATTTGATCCAAGAAAAGCTATTGAGGGTGATGGTAATCCGTTCACTCTTGATAGTAAAAAACCAACTCTTGAGTATAAAGAGTTTTTAGATGGAGAAGTTCGATACAGGGCATTAGAGCAATCGAATCCAGAAAGAGCAAAGAAGCTATTTGACGAGGCAGCTAAACAAGCTGAAGCGAGATACGAAGATCTTGTGAAAAGAAGCAAGGGATTTAAATAAATAGTTTAAATAAATAGTTTAAATAAATTGCATGTCATACTCGCTATGCGGGTATGGCATGTTTATCTAATTAGAAAAAAAGAAAAGGTGCAAGATGAAAAAAGAAAAAATCGATAGAATTAATGAGCTCGCAAAAAAAAGCAAGAGCGAAGGTTTAACAGTTGAGGAGACGTTGGAACAAGCAGAACTCCGCAAGGAATTTCTGGCTGATATTAAAAAAGATGTAAAAAGTCAACTTGAATGCATAGAAATTGTCGATTAATTATAATTCTTAATGCTCTAATTACTTGTGAATATCGATATTTCAGTATAAAATATAAGCATTGTATATAAAGGGAGATTTTTTTTAAATGGAAAAACTTGGTCTTAATGAAATAAGAGATTTATTCCGTGATTTCTTTGTTAGTAAGGGTCACTATGCAGCGGGAAGTGCATCTTTGATTCCCAAAAATGATAAAAGTTTGCTTATTATTAATTCTGGCATGGCACCATTAAAGGCATATTTTGCAGGAGTGGAGACACCACCATCTAAACGGATGACGACTTGCCAGAAATGTATAAGAACTGGAGATATCGATAATGTTGGAAAGACTGCACGTCATGGTACATTCTTTGAGATGCTAGGAAACTTCAGCTTTGGAGATTATTTTAAAGAAGAGTCATTGACATGGGGCTGGGAATTTATTACCGAACATCTGAATATGCCTAAGGATAAACTTTGGGCTACTATATATCAGGATGACGATGAAGCATACGATATATGGATAAAACTAGGTATGCCTGCTGAAAGGATAGTAAGGCTCGGAAAAGAAGATAACTTCTGGGAAATAGGTCTTGGTCCATGTGGACCTTGTTCCGAGATATACTATGATAGAGGTGAAGCTTATGGATGTGGTGCACCTGACTGTAAACCAGGATGTGAGTGCGACAGGTATATAGAATTCTGGAATCATGTATTTTCACAGTTTTCGAAGGAAGACGACGGATCATATTCAAATTTAGCGCATCCTAATATTGATACTGGAATGGGACTTGAAAGACTTGCCTGCATTATGCAAGATGTAGATTCCATATTTGATATAGATACTATTAGAAAGATACTTGACTCAGTTGCACAAATGGCAGGAGTTGACTATCAAGCTGGAAATGAACAGAATGATGTAAGTTTGAGAATAATTACTGATCATTTGCGATCTATGGTATTTATGATCGCAGATGGAATTATGCCAAGTAATGAAGGAAGAGGATACGTTTTAAGGCGTCTTATCAGAAGGGCGGCTAGACATGGAAGACTCTTAGGAATTGAAGAGAATAATTTTCTAGCTAAGCTTATGGATTCTGTAGTAGAAGTTTCTGGCGGAGCATATCCTGAGCTAGTCGAAAAGCATGACTATATTAAGAAGCTAATAGCTATCGAGGAAGAGCAATTTGCAAAGACCATGGATAATGGCATGGGAATTCTTGAAGAGTACATTGCAAAGCTGGATAAAAACGATAAGATGGTATTAGATGGTGTAGATGCATTCAAACTTTATGATACCTACGGATTCCCTGTAGAGATGACTGAAGAAATTCTGGCTGAGAGAGGGATTACCGTTGATATGGATGGTTTCAAGGAAAACATGGACCGCCAAAAGGAACTCGCGCGTCAGGGTCAGAAATCCACAGAAGATGTAGCATGGAAAGATGCAGCTGATTACGATAAATTGCCAAAGAGTAAATTCCTCGGCTATATGGAATTTAATGCCGACGCTGAAGTTTTATACGTTAACAGTAGTAAGGGCAAGAATCTGCTTATTTTCGATAAGACTCCCTTCTACGCTACAAGCGGTGGCCAGCTTCATGATATAGGAGTGATTATCATAGCTGATAAGGAATATCATGTAAATGATGTAACTAAAGAAAATGATATCTTTTTACACTTTGTTGATGAATCAGTTGATAATGTAAATGTCGGAGATACTGCAGAGTTAAAGGTTGATGTAGCAAATAGAAATAGAACAGCTAGAGGGCACAGTGCAACACATATTCTTCAGCAAGCCCTAAAGGATGTACTTGGAGAACACGTATCACAGGCCGGTTCTTATGTTGATAATCACTATCTTAGATTTGATTTTAATCACTTCGAGGCTATGACTCATGATCAGATTAAAGAGGTAGAAGATATCGTTAACGATAAGATTGACGCATTTCTTCCGATTCTTATGCAGGAAATGCCAATCGCGGAAGCTCAGAAGATGGGCGCTACTGCCATATTTGGTGAAAAGTATGGGGATATCGTCCGCGTTGTAAGCATGGGTGATTATAGTGTAGAATTCTGTGGTGGTACTCATATCGACAATACTGGTAAAATCGGTGCATTCAAGATTATTTCTGAAGCTGGTATTGCATCTGGCATCAGAAGAATTGAAGCAATTACTGGAACTCAGGTTATCGGTTATACTGAAGACAAAGAGTCAGTAATTTCAAATGTATGTGCAACACTTAAGTCTAATGCTAGTGATATTGAAAAGAAAGCAGCTCAGCTCGTTTCCGACAATAAGGAACTTGAGAAGACAATTAAATCTTTGAAGGCAGATGAAATCGCAGGTTCACTTGATGAAATCATCGCATCTGGTTCTGATATAAATGGTATCAAGCTAATAACGAAGAGGTTCGACAATACAGATGTTGCTCAACTTAGAGAGATGGCAGATGCTATAAAGTCCAGCGAGACTAAGTCTATTTTCGTTGCTGCATCTGTAAATGATGGTAAGATTGCAATTCTTGTTTCTGTAAGCGATGAGCTTGTTAGCGAAGGCTTCCATGCTGGAAAGCTAGTTAAGGAAATCGCGCAGGTTGCCGGCGGTAATGGAGGCGGAAAGGCTGGAATGGCGCAGGCTGGAGCAAAGGATGAAAGCAAGTTAGAAGAAGCATTCGAATTAGCAAAGACTCTAGTTGCAAATAAATAAGTTAGGTAGATAATAGGTGAGTGGCTTATAATTCACCTATTATAACTAAATATATCTCGCTACATTCTATAAAAAATAGGAGGAAGATATGAGCAAGGATACAATTTTGTTCGAAAGTGCAAAGATCAAACAGATTTCCAACAAAGAAGCGATGCATCAGATTTATTCATCTCTTCAGGAGAGGGGATACAATGCTATCGATCAGATGGTTGGATACTTAACATCTGGAGACCCATCTTATATAACAAGCCATAATGATGCGAGAAACCTCATTCTTAAGATTGATAGAGATGAGCTACTCGAGGAGATTTTAAAGTCTTATCTAGAGCTTGATAAGTAGGTTTTATATTAGATGAGAAAAATAGGACTTGATGTCGGTGAAAAAACTATAGGTGTTGCGGTAAGCGATTTACTAGATATTACAGCACAGGGAGTCACTACAATTGAGCGTGTTGGTATTAGAAAGGATACTACCAAGGTGCTTGATTTAGTGCGTGAATATGAGTGTGATACAGTTGTAGTCGGGCTTCCTCTAAGCCTTGATGGAACCGATAGCGTACAGACTCAAAAGGTACGTGATTTCCGTACTATGCTTGAAAATAAATTAAGAAGCTCCGGTCTTGCTCATGTAAATATCGAGTGGCAGGATGAGAGATTTACGACGAAGTTAGCAGAAAATATCCTTATTGCAGGTGATGTAAAAAGAAGTGATCGCAAGAAGGTTATTGACAAGCAGGCAGCAATTTTAATATTACAAAGTTATTTAGACAGGGTGAGCAATGAATAAGACACAAATTAATGAACTTAGTTTTCTCGCTTCTAATGACTATTGGGGCAGGGGCATCCTTATTGGAAGAACATCAAATAAGATTGCCGTTGCCTATTTTATAATGGGAAGAAGTGAAAATAGTCGAAATAGAATTTTTTATAAGGAAGATGATCGAGTAGCAATTGCACCATACGATAAAGAGGCAGATATTGACCCAACTCTCATCATCTATTATCCAATTAAGACAAATGGCAAGAATTTAATTGTAACGAATGGAGATCAGACGGATACAGTCGAGGAGTTCCTTAACAAAGGCCTTACATTTGAGGATGCTTTGAGAACTAGATGTTTCGAACCTGATGCGCCTCATTTTACACCGAGAATTAGTGGTATTCTAAGCCTTGTAGATGGTTCGTATACACTGAGTATTCTCAAGGATTCTGATGGACAAGGGACAGATTGTCATAGATATTTCTACGAATACCCTTCGCGTCCAAACTACGCACATTTTATACACACATATGAGGGTAACGATACACCTCTTCCAACATTTGAAGGTGAGCCTAAGCTATTTAAAATTCCAGATACTATAGAAGAGTTTACTGATACTATATGGAATAGCCTTAATGATGATAATAAAATTTCTCTGTGCACTATGATGATCAATCCGGAGACTCTAGAAAGAGAAGTTAATATTTATAACAAGAGAATGGGGGATTAATGGAAACCAATAGATTGCAGTATATGTCGCCACTATCTTCTAGATATGCGAGCAAGGAGATGAAGTATATATTCTCCGAAAAGAAGAAATTTACAACATGGCATGAGCTATGGATAGCTCTAGCAAAGGCTGAAAAAGAACTTGGTCTTGATATCACTGATGAACAGATCCAGGAAATGATTGATAACAAGGACATCGTTGATTTTGAAGTAGCAGAAGCTAGGGAAAAAGAAGTACGTCACGACGTAATGAGCCATGTCTATGCATATGGAAAGCGTTGCCCTAAAGCAGAGGCGATAATTCACCTCGGAGCTACGTCGTGCTATGTTGGTGACAATACAGATGTTATTTTGATGAAGGAAGCTCTTGAACTTATCATCGAGAAGACAGTTCAGGTCCTTGTAAATCTAAAGAAGTTTTCAAGAGAATATAAGGCTATGCCTTGCCTTGGATACACACATTTGCAGCCAGCACAGCTAACTACTGTAGGTAAGAGAGCATCGCTGTGGATGTATGAACTAGCGCTCGATGTAATCGAACTTGAAAGAAGGCTCGAAGATCTCAAAATGCTTGGTTCAAAGGGCACAACAGGTACTCAGGCAAGCTTTATGGACCTCTTCAACAACGATGAGTCTAAGGTCAAGAGGCTTGATGAGATTATTGCAAAAGAATTCGGAGTATCTGGTTGTGTTCCGGTATCTGGACAGACCTATTCTCGTAAAGTGGACGCTAATATATTATCGTCGCTTTCAGGAGTTGCACAGAGTGCCTCTAAGTTCTCAAACGACCTTAGAATCCTTCAGTCATTTGGAGAGATGGAAGAGCCTTTTGAAAAGAATCAAATTGGTTCTTCTGCTATGCCATACAAAAGAAATCCAATGAGATCCGAGCGAATTACATCTCTTGCTAGATATGTAATCGTTGACTCACTTAACCCAGCGATTACGGCTGCAACGCAGTGGTTCGAGAGAACACTGGATGACTCTGCAAATAAGAGAATTTCCGTTCCTGAAGCTTTTTTAGCACTAGATGGTATTCTTAATCTGTATATCAATATAACAAGTGATATGGTGGTGTATCCTAAGGTTATAAATGCCCGTACTATGGAGAAGCTCCCGTTCATCGCAACTGAGAATATAATGATGGAAGCAGTTAAGAAGGGTGGAAATAGACAGGATTTACATGAACAGATAAGAGTTCATTCTCATGAGGCAACTTTAAGAGTTAAGAGAGATGGACTTAATAATGATCTTGTAGATAGAATTGCTGCCGATAAGACATTTGGACTTTCTAAAGAAGAGATTCTATCAGCTATGGATCCAATTCTATATGTAGGAAGAAGTCCATCTCAGGTTGAAGAATTGATTACTGAGGTTATTGATCCAATTATCGAACGTCATCCTCAGAAAAACATCGAAACTGAGATTAACCTATAGAGGTTATTAATTTCAAATTTATTTAATTAATGCAATATATAAGATGAGAGGCTGTTTTAATAGCCTCTTATCTCGATTATAAGAGTAAGAATTGTCGCGTAGTTACGAGTGGTGAATGAAATGAAAAAAATCGAATTAAAATACGGATGTAACCCAAATCAAAAGCCAGCTTCTGTATATATGGAAGATGGTTCAGAATTGCCTTTTGAGGTTTTAAATGGCAAACCTGGATATATTAACCTTCTAGATGCTTTAAATGGATGGCAGCTGGTAAGTGAGATAAAGGAGGCGACTGGTAAAGCTACAGCTGCTTCTTTTAAGCATGTAAGTCCTTCGTCTGCTGCTGTTGGGAGAGTTATGAGCGATAAGCTTAAAAAAGCTTGCTTTGTAGATGATATTGCTGGTCTAGATGAATCTCCGATTGCAACAGCATATGCGAGGGCTCGTGGGACTGACCGTATGTCATCATTTGGTGATTTCATTTCTTTGAGTGATACTTGTGACGAAACATGTGCGAATCTAATTAAGAGAGAAGTTTCTGATGGTGTAATTGCTCCAGATTTTACTGACGCAGCACTAGAGGTATTGAAACAGAAGAAAAATGGAAATTATCTGATTCTCAAAGTGAATGAAAAGTTCAGAGCACCTGAAGTTGAGACAAAGCAGGTATTTGGCGTTACTTTTGAACAGAAGCATAATGATATAAAAATAGACAAGTCTTGCCTTAATGATGTAGTGACTGAAATAAAGGATATTCCAGAGGATGCTAAGGATGATTTGGTAATTGCCCTAATAACACTTAAGTATACACAGTCAAACTCTGTTGCATATGCAGCAGATGGTCAGACAATTGGAGTAGGAGCTGGTCAGCAGTCAAGAGTTCACTGCACTCGTCTTGCTGGTTCAAAGGCTGATAATTGGCATCTCAGACAGTCTGAAAAGGTACTCGATCTACCTTTTAAGGAAGGTATAAAGAGACCCAACAAGGATAACTTTATAGATAGATATATAGCAATGGAGGATACGCCTGAAGCTAGAGGGGATTTTGACTGGAAGGAATTATTCTCGGAGAAGCCTGAGGTCTTTACAGTTGAAGAAAAAAGACAGATTCTTGATGAGAGTACAGGCGTATCAGTAGCATCAGATGCATTCTTTCCATTTAGCGATAATATCGACAGGGCTCATGAAAGTGGTGTTTCGTATATTGCCCAGCCTGGAGGCTCGACCCGCGATGATCTAGTTATTGATTCTTGTAACAAGTATGGAATAGCTATGGCGTTTACAGGATTCAGACTGTTCCATCACTAAGTTTCATCGTTTTTAATATTAATTTGGTGATTTGGATGATTAAAGAAAAAGCACTTGTTACGCTAAAGAATGATATAGAGGTAGAATATCCGTTTTCAGATGATTTACCCATGATCTTCTTAGGTGAAATCTCTAATATGCCGGAGCATGGAATATTTATCGGAAGGTCTGGAAAAAGCTATTTTGGATATCATATAGATAGCTTTAGAGAACTTAACGAGGAAGAAATATGATTCATTTGATAGCATATCCTTTGACTTGGGATGATATTGAACTAAGAGCAAATAATACTGTTGGAATATATAAGATAAAGAATAAAATCGCAGTACTTAGCTGTGTATCTTATACTGCTCATATAGATGATTCAAAAGACTATATGCAGGGATTTATACTTACAAATTTTTCTACTGATTTTATGAATCATGGACAGATTCGTCTTATGGATCTAGACGATATATCGGCTCTCGATTGTGAGCTTAACGAGAAAGATGGGAGATTCATAATTAATACAAAGAAATATAAGGGATATCGCAAGTCTTTAGAAAAGTTGATAGAAGTCACTGATGAAGAACTAAAAGTGATAGGGGATGCGCCTGCTCCTTTAGATAATACCTATAGTGACGGCAAAGTATATCGCTTCGGAAACATAGAGGTTTATATGCATTCATCCTTTATAATGGCATGTCGGGAGGCTGATTCAGGCAAAGTTATTTGGAAGACTAAACTGGGCGCGTATCTTTATACAGATGTTGATGAGAAAGAGGGTATATTGTATTTCGGAACGGATGGAATGGGCGGAAAGTTCTTTGCTGTTAACTTGTCTGATGGAAGTATAAAGTATAGCTATAACACCAGGGGAACATCTAATTTTCTCTATTACAAAGATTATGTACTTCTGTCGAATGAGAAAAACAAACCTGTTTTGATAAATAGAAATGACGGTACCCTATATAAGAAACTCGAATTTGATAAATTCGAAATAACAGTATATCAGCAAATGATAATAGATAATGATAAGCTTTATGCTATTGCGGCAAAGGGAAACACAGCCTATGCTGTGTGCACGGATCTATAGTAAGTATTGAAATTTATATTTTATATAAAAAAAGTATGAAGACATCAAAATTCCTATTCATAGCAGTTATACTTCACATAGAGCTGGTGGCTTTGATTATATATGGGTAAATCGGATAGCGGCGGTGTTTGGTGAAGCGTAAACTGCCTAAACGTGTTGTTTAGTGATTCAATTGTTTTAAAACGTGATATCAAAGGAGGTTGTATGTGCATAAGATAAATAAGAAAAGGCATGTAAAGATAGTTATAGTATTGCTTATGTTACTTACAGCTTTGAGCATCGTATCGGTGCTTGCAGAAGAAAGCGATATTTGGAACAGTGAATACTACGATTATGATAAATATTCATACAATGAAATCAATAAATTATTTGATGAAACACCAAACAGCAAAGCTGCAAGAAATGAGTTCAAGCGTTATGGAGCAACAACAAATTATTTTGATGTTGAAATCACAGTAAATAAAGACTATAGCTATAATGTTAGAGAGGAAATCAATGTAATTCTAAATCGAAATAAGCATGGGATTGTAAGGTCTATTCCACTTACAGGCAATTATAAAATAAATGATTTACAAGTCTCCGATTACAATTACAATGTGAATATTGTGAAAGGAAATAAAGTAATTACAATCGGAAGACCAGATAGAACAGTATTTGGAGAAAATAGTTATACAATTGAATACAAAATAGAAAATTACCTTCCAACAAATGCAGATAAGCAAATAAATATTAATGTAATACCAACAAACTGGGAAATGATCATCATGAATGCAAATGTCACGGTTAAGTTACCTGACGGTTTTCCGTATTCAAAGATGAAAAGCTATGTAGGTAAATATGGAAGTACTAAGCAGACTACTAAGTGGAAATACGATAAGAAAAGCAATACGTTGAATTATAAGGCTACTATGCTTCCGGCAAATTACGGAGTGACACTTCAAGTAGATACACCTAAAAACTACTGGGTTGATGTTCCAAGTAATAGATGGAGTGTCAATTTAAACATGGCTATACTTTTAATAATTTTAATTATTATTGCAGTATTTAAGTATACAAACCACAAAAATAAAGATCTTATAATACCTGTGATGTTTAATCCGCCAGATGGAATTACATCAGCAGAGCTCGGATATTTAGCAGACGAAGTAATCGATAACGAAGATATTGTTTCACTTTACTTATATTTAGCATCAAAGGGATATATAAAAATAGAGGATAACAAAGATAAAAGCAAGATTATGATTACATCTTTAAAGCCTCCCGAGAATGAAGAAAGTTATGTAAATGATTTCTACATAGCTTTATTTGATTCGATATATGAAGTAAGTGTAGGCAAACAGATTAGTATAGATGATGCTAGTAAAAGATTAGAAAACTCTCTTGATAAAATTTGCAAAAGTATTATAGAAAAATTCGAAGGAGATAAATCGTTCTACTCTGAGAAATCTAAGGGACGTGAACTAATTGCTAAGATATTAGGTGGTTTCGGAATTGTATCAACCTTACTGTTTTACTTAGATAGATTGCACATCGAAACTTGGAATATTCCTCCAAATATATTTTTTCTAATTACAGCTATCTGCATTGTGTCGATTAATTATATAATAAAGAAAATATCATATAGAAAAATGAGTACTGCATCAAATGGTATGCGTAATATAATATTGTTGGGTGTGCTTTATGGAATATGTGCAATCGCACTAAATGTTTTTCTTTTTTCAATATCCAGATATCTAACACCAATATATTTATATTTAGCTTTTATAATATATTTGATGCTTCTTCCATTTTTAATAAACGGGATAAAAGTCAGAAGCGATTACAACCGAAATATATTTGGTGAAATTGTCGGATTCAAGAACTTTATAGAAAGTGTAGAGCTTGACAGGCTAAATGAGCTTGTAGATGAAAATCCAGCGTATTTCTATGATGTTTTACCTTATGCATATGTGTTTAAGTTAACGGATAAATGGATTTCGAAGTTCAATACTATATCGGTGCCTAACCATTGCTCTTATACTTCATTTGGACAAAATGATTTAAATCCTATGACAGTTAATAGGATGATAAGTAATATTGAGCTAAGAACAGAAATTGAAGTGCCAAATACCTACTCGGGAGGATTTATGGGTAGCAGTAGAGGTGGCGGATTCAGCGGCGGCGGATTCTCAGGTGGCGGCGGCGGCGGATTCTCAGGTGGCGGTGTCGGAGGTGGCGGCGGCGGTGCTTGGTAAGTCTATATTTTACTATTATTGTTAGGAGCCTGATTAATGGAGAAGACATATCGATCTTGATACTGAAACTGATTATTTGTGCGGACACTTTGCAAATATAATAATAAGTGAAATATACGAGATTAAATTCGGGGGAAAGAATGGATAATTTTGCATGAAACGAATGAGTAAAATGAAAAAGCTGCAACCATCAATTGAGTGGAAGAAAAGGTATGAAGAGGTAAAGAACCTGCTTACATCACCGGTAAACTATGCAAAGTGCTTTGACATGAAGGAAATTCAGGGCAAGGAAATATTCATTTTGGATATGGGTGAAATTGAATTTTCTACAGGAGATATACTTGTAAGAGATCCATTAGTATGGCTAAACAGAGATGAAAAAGCATATTTAACATCTGTGCCGAGAGGAAAATATAGAATTGAAACGTTAGTTGTAAAATTAGAAGAAGATCACTACAGGTACGCACTAACCAGAGTGAGATTTACAGAAAACGTCCCTAAGATTTATTACGAGGCACTTAAGGGTGATGAAAATCTAGATGATGTAGATGGTGATAGCATATTTGGATTTAATGTAGATGCTGGTCTTGCAACTATAGTTGATGTAGAGACAAGAAACGCATACTGTGATTTTAAAGATAAATGGTATGCAGAAAACCCCGACAAGAATATATATGACGATTTTTTTGCTGAGGTTTTTGCAAAGAATGCTGAGGAGAATCCAGTTTATCAAAGAGAGGGTGGCGACTGGATAAATTTTAAAATACCAAATTCAGAACTCTCAATTCCCATGATACAATCAGGGTTTGGAGATGGAAGATATCCTGTCTATTTTGGTTATGACGAAAACGGAGAGCTTTGCGATTTAGTTGTTGAATATATATATTTAGCATAATGAAATAAAATCACCGAGAAGTCTCGGAGAAAGGAAAATCCAGATTTTTATCAGGTAACTGGAATATACGCGTGTTATGAACGACCTTCAAATAGATTATTTTATGGCCGTAGCTACTAATTCGAGCTTTACCAAGACATCGGAAGAACTCTTTGTATCTCAGCCTGCAATTTCCAAGCAAATTGCACTTCTAGAAAGAGAGCTTGGGGTTAAGCTATTCATTAGAAATAACAGGAGAACAGAACTTACAGAGGCTGGGAAGAGATATTTTGATTTTTTTAGTCGATATAAGACTGAAATGGGCAATATTAAACACGAAGTAGCTGAATTAGATGGCATTACTGCCCAAACAATAACCATCGGAATACTTGAAGGTTGGGATTTTGCATCATGGCTTACTAACGCTATAAAAAAGTATAGAGATTCACATGGTTATGTAGATATATTGATTAATTATGTCGGTGCCAAGGAAGTATCAACGCTGCTCCTTACGGATGAGATTGACATTGCAATTTCGCTAAAAAATACTTTTGACACATTCGCAGAGATAGAATCTCGGAATATACTCGAAACCAGAAAGAAACTCGTATATAACAAGCAAAATATTTTAGCTATGAAAGAAAATCTCAGTCCAGCAGATTTTGCTAATGAAAAATTTTTTGCTCCCTGGAGTATCATGGATGATACAGTTACAAAGAGCATTAACATGTATATGCAGCCGTATGGTATCAGGCCGAATATTCAGTTCGTAAATAATTTTGAATCGATGATTAACTGTGTAAGATACAACCTTGGTGTTGCAATTTGCGATGAATTTACGGGATATCTCAATGATAAGAATTTAGAATCTATTGATTTACAAAAAAAAGAATTTATCTGTGCTGGAATGATTAAGAACAGCACTAATGATGAGGTTAGGGAATTATATGATCTGGTTATATCTTGTTCAGCTGATTCATAACAACGCGGTTATGCAGAGCATACCTAATATTCAATTATACAAAGGGACCTTGTTTGTTTAAAATATAGACAAACAAGGTCGTTTCGGTTTTAACGATTTTGAGCTATGGATTGTTTTTATTATGGATGGAGGGTATTACAATGCCAAAGAGTAAGAAATTAACTGCAGTATATGCACTCATTATGGATTTACCACTCAGCATCGTTGTTACTATGGTAGCACTTGCACTAGGTGGTAATCTGACAATGGAAAGATTTATTCCGAGCTTTTGCTTAGCTTATGTACTTACATTTTTTATTAATTTTCTGCCTGTTGGTATGATAGGTTTTAAATTCGCAAGTAAGTATGCAGAAGATAATACATTCAAGTTTGGACTTCTTGCAAATGTTGTTGTAGCTTTTTTCTTTGTAGTTATCTTGGATTTAGTGATGACAGCTTTTGGTGTGTTCATAGCTGGTAATGGAACGATGAATGACTATTTGTTTGCTGTTGTTGCTGGCTTTATACCATGTTATATTCCAACACTAATTATAGCGATGATATGGTATCCCGTAGCAGACAAGGCTTCAAGAGCAATTTGTCATGAATAAATAGGAGGTGTTAGTATGAATAGACCAGAATTCTATCCAGTCAGGAGTCTAATATACGTCGATCTTGCCCATGAGGATTATAGGATAAAGCTTGAGAATTGGTTATACAGGTACCATATTCCAGATAGTATTTCGCAATTTGGACCTTATGTGTCAAAGTATGCATTTTATCAGGCTCTTCCAACACCTCCAGGTGGTGAAAGATTTGGTACTGTAAGAATGCAGATGACAGAGCACTACTGGCTAGCAAATCCAAATGATATTAGAAGTTTCGTACATCATAAGGCACTGACAGAGTATTTTCCTAAGGATGTACTAATATGGCAAAATAATATGCCTGATGAGGGGAACTCTCATAAAATTAATAAATCCGAAGAGGTTAATTTTGAAGGTGATGATGCGAGAGCTACAAAAGGGAGCGAAGAATTAGGTACAGTTCCATTTATATTTGCATTTATCCCGGTATGGTGGGAAGAAGACTTCAAAGGTGAAGGCAGAACTGTTGAAGATGGACCAAACTATAGATGGCAGTTTATGGTTCATTACCCTGAGGGGGTTACTCTTGAAGAAGGAGATAAGTGGCTTAAGGAAGAATTCTTACCAGCCTATACAGAACAGGATGAAGTAATAAGATGTTTATCTAGCAAGATAATAAAGGAAATAAATGGCTGTGATTTTGATCGCGTTGTTGAAATGTGGTTCCCATGTCAGTCCGCGTGGGTAGCAGCGACAGAAAAGGCTGCTAAAATAGTAAAAAAGCCATCTTGGGGAGAGACTGCGGATTTCCCATATCTCAAAAAGTCATATGGAATCTCGGGAATTTTCTTATCAGATATAGCAAGATCAGATAATATGACTGGTTATCATGGTTATATTACAATGAGGTAAGAACGGAAATAATATGAGTAAAAGGGAAAGCCTTAATCGCGACGGTGGCAAGGGTAAGTATAAAGAAGTGCTTACCCTTGCTCTCTTAGTTGGAATTCTTCCTCCAACATGGGCTTTAATAAGCCCATATATAGGAGTGCACGTTGGACCAATAGCTCTTATTGCTGCTGGCATATATGGTGCAAATGGGAATAAATTCGAAGACTCTTTTAAAATAGCAGCTGGATATATCGCTGGAGACATATGGTCATTAATTGCCACAGTCGTGATGCAAAAAACGCCTTTTAGTGCGAATATTAAACTTTGGTCTACTTTATTTATACTAGGATTTATTGCAGTAATAATATCTGCAAAATTTCCCAGGTATGTATATCTGCCAAGTTTCCTAGCAGGATGGGCGATAGCGATGTTATCGATGAATCTAGATTCAACAACTCCATTAATAAGGATGACAATTGAAATCGGAGTAGCGATGGTTGTGGGTGTATATTACGTTGGAGCTTTGATAGATAAGATACACAAGATAGTAAATGCTAGATAGAGATAATAAGTGAGAATTTTAGTCATAATGAATATGAGATGATGCGTAATATATTAAATATTTCTGTAATTGATATGTTGCGAATGATAAGGAAACTACCTGAACGATTTAGTTTAGGTAGTTTTTTATTAACAAAATAATTAAAAGATATTTAAAGAATATGAAGGTATTATCACAGTGAAGCAAATAAGTATCGATGGGGACATGAATCTAATGAGATATAACTATTCCTAAAATCATAATTTTGGGAATAGTTATAAAACAAGAAATATGGCTGCCACGGAGGCAGCCTCGTAAATGGAGCTTTATGTATTTGACAACAAGTGATGTAACACTGTACCAATACCTATGTAATAATAAGGAATATATACTCTGTATTCGAATATCTACCGTAACACGGAGGGGTCATATACCCTTATCTCATAAAAAACGCCTCTAAGGCGAAATTTTGGCCTCGCTTTTTTACGACTCTACTGGAACTAGAATAGTATCTCCTGTTTTTACATCAGAAGCAGATATACCATTAAGTTCACATATCTTGTTAACTGTGGTGCGAGGATCAACGTACTTGCCACTATACTTATTAGCAATAGACCAAAGTGTATCGTTCTGTTTAACTTCAACTTGTCTATATGTATCTGAAGTACCAGCTTCAGTTGTAGCGAAACCTAGTAAGCTGTACACGAGCATAGTCATGCTTAATACTGTTACTAGGACAAATATAAAAAATCTAACTGGCGAAACGATTTTGTATTTCTTTTTCATAATGATTACCTCCGTATATATGATACTAATAGCTTATAGCTATGGTATTAACTATCAATGAATTAAAAAGAACAAATGTTCTATTTGGATGTTCATAGTATAACCCCTTACATATTTAAAGTCAATAAGAAAAAGAACAAATGTTTGAAAAAATATAAAAAGATGCTGTAATTCTGTATTTACAGCATCTTAAGGATGATAAGTTGTTCGAAATATTAATAGTTTTTTCTTGTTTTATTGCTTGGAAAGAATAGATATGGTAGGTATTGTATGAGTTTTAGATGACTATGCTGTTATATCTGCAAAAGACGCATCAATAAACTCAGCTAGTTTTTCTCCATTAATTATTATCTGGGCTCCCCTCTTTCCTGCCGAGATATATATATGATCATATAGTATTGCAGTTTCATCGATGAAGGTCGGAAAATGTTTTTTCATTCCTATTGGAGAGCACCCACCTCTAACATAGCCTGTTAGCGGAAGTAGCTCTTTTACATGAATCATCTCTATCTTCTTTGCACCTGCTACAGACGCTGCTTTTTTAAGATTTAACTCAGATGCAACTGGAATTACAAATACGAAATATTCTCCAGTATTTGAATGAGTTACCAATGTTTTAAAAATTTCTTCTTCAGATATTCCTAGTGCTGCAGCAACATGCTCTCCAGAGAGATCAGATTCATCATAATCATACTCACTTATATCATGGTCAATACCAGCGCTATCTAGCTGTCTCATCGCATTAGTTTTTTCAATTTTTTCTTTTTTAGCCATAATCTAAACCTCTAAACTATCTTCAGAATCTTCATAAGAGTCAATAAATTTAAGTAATAAATCGCGTTTTATATAACAAAATAGCATAATAATAATGCTAACAATAATCAAGAAAGCAATACCAAGGTAATTTCTATGTGCTAAAAACATTCCGAATAACAAGCTTTCAAGAATTCCCGGAGACCTGCCGAGTATCGAAATAAATATAAATGGTTTGATTTTTATATTTGAAATACCAGCAATATAGCTGGTGAAGTCTTTCGGAATACCAGGTATTAAGTATATGAGAAATATTATCACATAAGCGCGTCTACTATTAAGTTTTCTCACATATGATTTAACTTTTTCTTCGCCGAATATAACATGAAGAGCGTCATTTCCAAGGACTTTTGCAAGGTAGTAAGTGATTACTGTCCCAATGAAAGCTCCCGCTAGTGATATTAAGAAACCACCTAGTACCCCATATAAGTAACTTGATGCGAACTGTATCGGTTGACCTGGTATGATACATATGACGATTTGAATAATTTGCAGTAATATTAGAGGAATAAATGCAAAACCTTTAAAGTCATCAAGTCTATTTGATATATTTGACAAATAATCCTTATTGAACAATGTATCTTTATATAAGAGATATAACACGAGTGGAACAACAATTAATATAGCAAAAAGCAAAAATAGCTTACCAAAGGCGATTAACCGTTTAGAAATAGTGATATTACGTGTATTTGCACGTACATCTTGTTTTAAATCAGTTATTGTTGCTTTCGCTGTACATTCAATATTATTTTCTGTTTTCTCCTTGTGCTTTGTTGACATCTATTAGGCCTCTATTTACTAGCTCCTGCAAGCTTTTTATGATACCGAATCGAGCATGTTCATAAGTAAGACCGCCCTGATAGTAAGCAATATAAGGCTCTCTGAGCGGGGCATCAGCACTTAATTCAATGGAAGAACCTTGTACAAAGGCGCCAGCTGCCATAATCACTTGGTCATCATAACCCGGCATATCCCAGGGAATGGGGGTAACGTATGCATCGATTGGTGCAGCAGACTGAATCGCCTGAATAAATGCTATCGCTAAGTCAGGATTCCTGAATTTAATTGCCTCGACTATGTCACTTCTCTCTGAAGAAACCGGTGGGCACACCTCATATCCGAGCATATCGTAAACAGCACCGCATAACATAGCTCCCTTTAGCGCTGCATTTACAACCTTGGGTGCAAGGAAAATTCCTTGAAGAACGGAACGATTTTGTCCAAAAGTTAATCCGCATTCTGAACCAATGCCTGGACACGTGAGGCGATATGAGATTCTCTCTATTAGATCTTCTCTTCCGCAGATATATCCACCAGAAAGCGCTAGTCCACCACCTGGATTCTTGATAAGAGAACCAGCAATTACATCCACACCAAAATCAGTCGGCTCCTCTGCACTTACGAATTCACCATAGCAATTATCTACCATAACTATGATGTCCGGGCGAATTTTGTGTATAAGATCAGTGACTTTACGGATGCTGTCCAAGGTTATCGCTGGTCTCCAGTCGTACCCTGTTGAACGCTGCATTGCAACTACCCGCGTATTCTCGTGGAGCGAATTTTTTATTGCCTCTAGGTCAACATCCAAGTTATCATTTAACTCAACTTCGCTGTACTCTATACCATAATCCGTCAAAGTTCCCATATAATCATGGTCATTAATGCCGATGACCGTCTGTAAGGTATCATATGGTCTACCTGTCACGTAAATCAATTCTTCGCCTGGTTTTAGTATGCCAAAAAGCGTCGTAGAGAGCGCATGTGTGCCATTGACAATATTTGGCCTTACAAGAGCTGCCTCCGTATTGAAGATACTAGCATATACCTTTTCAACGGCTTCACGACCTGCATCGTCATATCCATATCCAGTGTTCCATGCGAAGTGTGAATCGCTAATTTTATTATCCTGAAATGCACCTAGAACTTTGAGCTGGTTAATAGCACATATATCCTCTAGTTCAGCAAACTGGTTTTTTAGCTGTTCCTCTGCCCTATCTACGATGTCTAGAACAGCAGGCTTAATATCAAAATTCTTTATGAGATGCTCATTATAGCTAGTCATTAATCGTTGTCCTTTCTCTCTATCTCCCACTCCATATCTTTCACCAAATCTCGCTTTACGTTCATCTTATGTGAAGCATAAAGCTGAGTCGTCGTTACTTGCTCGTGATCAAGTAGAGCTTGTACATCATAGATGGAGTTTCCACGCCCTATGAGACTAGTGGCCGCTGTTGCGCGTAGCTTGTGCGGGCTATAACCGTTGTGTTTTGTAGTGTTAAGCGCGATTGCAGTATATTTTTTTACTAGCTCCCTTATCGACCTTGATGTCATACGTCTTCCTTGCAAAGATAGAAATAACGCATCCTCGTCGGCTTCCGTTTCTTCAGCAATCGAAGAACGTTCGTTGTTGATATAATCCTGAACAGTCATTTGTACTGACTGATTAATCGGCATGCTTGATTCTTTACCTCTTTTGCGATAAATGATAAATTCGCCACGAGAGAAGTTAAATGAAGAAATGTTGAGCTGCTGAAGCTCTGAAAGCCTAAGACCATATGTTAAGAAAAGAATTAGAATTGCTTTATCACGAAGCTTCGTCTTCTCCCAGTACTTGCGCTCATGTGGAGTCATGTTTGAACCAGTGCTTACCGCGTCAAGCATAATCATTACTTCGTCATCTTGAAGTGCCTTTATCTCACGCTCACCAGGTTTAGGAACCTTTATTGGATCAAATCCATCAGTTATGTTGTTCTCAATAAATCCATCACGATAAAGCTGTTTAAACATGACGGATACAGAAGACTTTTTGCGTGCGAGAGTTTTGTTATTATTCTCATAAATAATTATCTTATCGCCATCATCTACAGTGTACTTGCGGCAGAAATCAATAAATAGATTGACATCCATAGATGTTAGTTCACGAATTTCGTCAAGTTTTATATTTTTTGGAACATCAGCATCTGTGAGCGAAGTATTACTAATGAGATAATCGAAGAAAAAACGCACATCCTGCAGGTATGCAAGTCTAGACATGGGAAGAACATTTCCTTTTAGGTACACAAAATATGAACGCAAAAAACTAGGTAGTTCGCGTTCAATTGCCTCACACTTCATGTATATTTCGTTTTCTTTTTCAATCACATTATCTGGTTTATCAGATTTATTGTGAATTTTGAGCCGCTTTACATCGTTGCCAGCGGCTCCGATAGTTCTTTTTATAGCCATAGTCCCAATTATTTGCTAGCTTCTAGAATTTCATCGACTACATTGCCAACCATCTGTCCCTTTTGTATCTCAATCCAGTGAGCATTTTCGTAGCGCTTAAACCATGTCAATTGACGTTTTGCATAGTGTCGTGTATTCGTTTTAATATTATTCACAGCTTCTTCAAGTGTAGCTTTACCGTCAAGGTACAATAAGAGTTCTTTGTATCCGATACCTTTCATCGCTGGTGTTTCGCTATTATATCCCATAGAAAGAAGGTGCTTTACCTCTTTGAGTAGTCCCTCCTCCATTAGCTTATCAACACGTCTATTTATACGAGTGTAAAGCCATTCACGTTCCATATTAACAATATTAATCTTGAAATCATATTTAGTATTAGGTTCGAGTTTATCCATTGATTCCAATTTTGAGCCTAGTTCATAAGCTTCTATTGCTCGGATAATCTTCCTAATGTTATTAGGGTGAATTCTTGCGGCTGCATCAGGGTCGACTGCAGATAGAAGCTCAAATAGATATTCATTACCTCTTACCTCTGCAAGATGTTCTAATTCATCTCTACGCTTTAGGTTTATTGGCTTAGCTGCAAATGACATCTTGTATATAAGTGAGTTAAGATATAGTCCAGTTCCACCTACAACTATTGGCGTATTGCCACGTGCTAATATCTCATCTATCTTCTCAAAAGCGAGCTTCTGATACTGTGCTACTGTTATATCATCAGCCGGATCAACGAAACCATATAGATGATGAGGAATGGCTTTCATATCCTTTTGAGAAGGTTTAGCACTTCCTATATCCATATACTTATAAAGCTGAACAGAATCACAGTTTACAATTTCTCCCTTAACTCTCTTGGCGAGATATAGTGCTACAATGCTTTTTCCAGCAGCAGTCGGCCCGCCAATTATATAAACTTTTTTATTACCTATGGTCATAACGATTTCCCTTCTATATATTGTTAACGCTTAAATGCGCGCGAAATTTCTGATAATGTAAACCTAATGAATGTAGGCCTCCCGTGAGGACAACTAAATGGATTTACACAGTTTGACAATTGCTCGATAAGTTCCTCAATCTCCATCGTACTAAGCTTATTATTGCCTTTTACAGCGGCTTTGCACGAGCGCATGATAAGTTTATCGATAACGGTCGTATTCCCTCTATCAGATCTTGATTCTGGGTCCTCAATGTATGTGTGGATAAATAGCTCTGCCTCACCTCTATCCATGTAGGTCGGAATACCTCTAACGATGAATGTATTATTTCCAAAATCGTCGATATCGAAACCTAGTCTAGCGAGATCATCCATCCAGAATCTTTCGGCAGCATATACATCGCTCGAAGTCTCAATGGAAAAAGGCATTAGCATTGGTTGAGATACGTGTTCCGAGTTATTATACACAGTGATAAAACGCTCGTACATGATACGCTCGTGTGCAGCGTGTTGATCAATTAGATATGCTATATCAGTTGATTGCATGATAATGTATGTATCAAATAAGTATCCCTTATATACTAGTGAATCAAAATCAAATGTCTGGACATTAGGTGCTTTAATTGCAATCTGCTTTTTAATTATAGCATTATCTTTAGCATTATCGTTGATTTTAACATCATTATTATTTGCATTTGATGTGTTATTATTATGATTAGCTTCTTCAAAACCACCCTTTACAGAATCTGTATCAGTGCAATTTTGTGTAGATTCAGCTAATCCATCAGGTGTATATGTATCAGTGATATCTGAAACCCTCGTTTTAGATGCAAGAAATGACTTTATATCAACCTGCGTACTCTTTTTTTCATCGGATTTTAGCGAATTGTCTTGATAGGTCTCTGAAGAGAGTCTTTCAGCGTTTGAAGTGGTAATATTCAATGCTGAAGAGGCGTTTGTATCAGAAGTGCCTTCGGATCTAAGACCCATTGCTGAAGGAATTGTATTCTCTGAGTTAATTACACGCTTGATAGCGTTTTCTATGTCTTTGACAATATCTTCTTCGTGTAGAAATTTTATTTCCTTCTTATTAGGATGAATATTTACATCTATAGTTTCCGGGTTAACTTCAAGAAACAGGATGCAAATCGGGTGACCGGAGAATATTCTGTCTCCGTATCCTTTTACAATGCCATTTTCAATAGTAGAGCTACTTACATATCTACCATTTACGAAGAATATCTGCCCTCTTTTGTTGCTCTTTGTGCTTCCTGGATCTGAGATAAATCCGTGAACATAGTCACCGTGAATTTCTATTAGTTGGCGGTAAGATGGATATATTGACTGAATTGTAGTGAGGATATCACCAGTGCCAGGTGTTGCAATAACAGTCTGTTTGTTGTTAATGAGTCTGAAAGCAATGTGGGAATAGTATATGGCAATCTTTTGAATCATATCGATGATCACTGTTGCTTCTGCAGCATCGCTCTTCATAAATTTTCGTCTTGCAGGAGTGTTGTAAAATACATCCTCAACCACCATGGTAGTACCAGTATTCATACCAGTCTTTTCTATGCTTACAGTTGTTCCTCCTTGCATCTTGAGCTTAGTGCCCAGTTCAGAATCCGCAGTCTTGGAATAGACTGTAATTCTAGAGATTGCAGTTATACTAGCTAGTGCTTCACCTCTGAACCCAAGAGTATTTATATGATCTAGGTCGCTGAGTTTTGATATTTTACCTGTTGCGTGTCTTTCAAATGCCAGTTCAATCTCATCGCTAACTATTCCAGACCCATTATCTGTTACCCTTATGCATGACTTACCACCATTTTTGATTTCAATTACTATCTGCGAGGAGCCAGCGTCAATAGAGTTCTCAATCAACTCTTTGACAATAGAAAGTGGGCGTTCAATGACTTCACCTGCAGCTATTTTATCTGCTATAAACTCATCGAGAATTCTAATCATAGTAACTCCTTCTATTTTACTTTATCCTGGATTTCTTTCAGTTTTAACATTGCTTCCATCGGTGTGATGTTATTAAGGTTTATATCCTTAATTTCATCGATAATTTCTTCATATTCGTTCTCGTCATCTGCTACAATACTCTGTCCAAAGAATGATATCTGATCACTAGATAGTGGTGATGAACTAGAACCAGACTCAAGTTCTCTGAGCTTTGAAGCAGCCTTTTTACGGATTTCAGAAGGAACCCCGGCGATTTTTGCAACATGAATACCGTAGCTTTTACTAGCAGGTTGCTCAGATATCTTGTGGAGAAATACAATATCACTTCCCTGCTCACTTACGGCAACAGATAGATTTTTAACGTTTGCGTATTTACTTTCGAGAACCGTTAGCTCGTGGTAGTGAGTAGCGAACATGGTCCTAATACAATTTCCTGGTTTTGACAAAAACTCAATAGTAGCCCATGCAATTGAAAGGCCATCGAAGGTACTAGTACCCCTACCGATTTCATCGAGTATGATTAGGCTACGCTCAGTCGCATTTCTAAGGATATTTGCTAGTTCACTCATCTCAATGTAGAAAGTCGATTGACCGTGAGATAAATTGTCGGAAGCACCTATTCTGGTGAACACTCTATCAACCGCTCCAATATGAGCATGTTCACAAGGAACAAACGACCCAATCTGTGCCATCAGCACTATAATGGCTGTTTGGCGCATGTAAGTGGATTTACCAGACATATTAGGACCTGTGATTATCAGCATGCTGCGTGATACTGTATCAAGTAGCGTACTATTTGATACGAATAATCCTTCCCCAATCATCTGCTCCACTGCTGGGTGACGACCTTCTTTAATGTCTATTACACTAGAATCATCTACAATGGGCTTTACGTATCCATATCTTGAAGCGACATCGGCAAGAGAAGTCAGGACGTCGAGAAGAGCTACTGAGGCAGATGCTCTTTGAAGCCTAGCAAAATAAGGCTCAATAGAAGCTCGAACTTCTTTAAAAATCTCATATTCTATATTATTAATTTTAGCCTCAGCTGATAAGACAAGACTCTCCTTCTCCTTCAGCTCTGGTGTTATGTATCTCTCGTTGTTGACGAGTGTTTGCTTTCTTATGTAGTCATCTGGAACGAGAGGAAGATTAGATTTACTAATATCGATATAGTATCCAAATACCTTGTTGAATCCAACCTTTAAATTCTTAATACCTGTACGCTCTTTTTCTCTAGTCTCAAGACCTGTAATCCATTCTTTTGCATCTTTGATCGATAATTTTAGACTATCAAGTTCTTCGGAGTAACCTGGTTTAATGAGATCTCCATCCGTGATTGTAAATGGTGGTTCTTCAACAATAGAATTCTCGATAAGAGCCTCTAGCTCCGAAAAATCGTCAAGAGATGAATAGATTTCGTTTAAAAGAGGCGTATCTATATTGCATAACTCATCTTTTATTGAGGGTAGCTCTCTAATAGTAGTCTTTAGTGCTATGAGGTCTTTGCCATTAGCTCTCATACTCGCTATCCTAGCTGTGAGACGCTCAAAATCATATACGTGTTTTAGTGATGACACTATATTCGCTCTATTAACTGGCAAATCAACCAGTGTTTCAACCGCCTCCAGCCTCTTATTGATTGCATCGCTATCCTTTAGAGGTTCTTTAATAAACCTTCTGATAAGTCTTCCACCCATTGCTGTATGTGTCTTATCTAAAACGTCAAGCAAAGAGCCCTTCTGACTCTGATTATATTGCGTCTCTAGCAGTTCTAGATTGCGCATAGTAGACCTATCTAGAATCATATTTAGGCCGGATTCCTTTAGAATTAAATGCTTAATCTGTGGAGATGCATGCTTTTCGGTTTCCATTAGATACAGAAGAAGCGATCCTGAGGCAATTGTAACTTCCCTCTTATCCTGTATATCGAGAGGAATAAGAGAAGTTACCTCAAATTGGGACAAGAGTATATCTTCGCAAGACGAATATTTAAAATATGATTCATCTATTGTATTTATATATGTGCCAGGTGATGTCTTAGAGTATGTTTCTATAAAATCTGAAGAGGTTTCATCAAAGTAAATGATTTCTTTAGGAGATATTCTTACAAGCTCAGAAATCAACAGCTCGTTGTCATGATTATCACGGACTTCAAGTGCTGTAAATTCACCGGTAGTGATATCAGTGTATGCTATCCCGCTAGTCTTTTTAGTAATATATACAGAGGCTAAATATAAATTGTCTTTCGCATTTGTGGACTCATCTATATCAATTGTTCCAGGAGTAATAATTCTTATTACTTCTCTCTTCACAATGCCTTTAGCCTCTTTTGGATCTTCAATCTGTTCACAAATAGCAACTTTATATCCTTTTGCTACTAGTTTAGCAATATATGAATTCGCTGCATGAAAAGGAACACCACACATAGGTGCTCTTTCTTCTAAACCACAATTTCTGCCGGTTAACGTAAGTTCCAATTCACGAGATGTTATCAGAGCGTCGTCAAAAAAAAGCTCATAAAAATCACCTAGCCTATACATTAACAAGCAGTCCTTGTATTGCTCTTTTATGTCGAAGTATTGCTTCATCATCGGTGAAAGGCCCATAATCCCCCCCTTTTTGTATGTTATTAATAATCGAGCTCGCCGTGAGCTATACTCACAACTTCTTGTGGCGAGATTTCCTTAGATGATTCTGTTTTCCTAAGGTATAGTAGATATTCAATATTACCCTTAGTTCCTTTAACAGGAGAATAATCTAACCCATGTGGGTATAGTCCGTTATCAGATGCGTAGCCGATGACATTCTCTATCACCTCCACGTGGACTTTACTATCACGAACTATGCCTTTTTTTCCCACCTGCTCTCTACCTGCTTCAAATTGCGGCTTAATGAGACACATAACCGCTCCTGTATCCTTGAGAATTTTTGATGCAACAGGAAACATATGCCTTAATGAAATAAATGAAACATCGATGGATATGAAATCAATCGGCTCTTCAATAAGGGTTGTATCGAGATAACGAATGTTAGTTTTCTCCATGTTGATCACCCTAGGGTCTACACGTAGCTTGTAGTCGAGCTGGCCATAACCAACATCTAGAGCGTAAACTTTTAGTGCTCCGTTCATGAGCATGCAGTCGGTAAAACCGCCAGTAGAAGCTCCCATATCAACAGCATAGCAACCATTTAGTTTGATATTAAATGATTGTATAGCCTTTTCCAGCTTTAGACCGCCACGACTAACATATTTAAGAAGCTTGTCTTTAACTTTAAATTCACTATCTACATCGAATTTTTGACCAGATTTAGTCTCGACAATTCCGTCAACTGTTACAAGACCGGCCATTATTGTACGCTTTGCGTTATCCCGTGATGAGGCAAGTCCATTATTCACGAGTATGACATCAAGCCTTTCTTTCAAAGTACTCAGTTGCTCCTTTCACTATATCATTTGCTGTCATTCTGCATTCAATACGAAGCTGCTCTATAGAGCCTTGTTCTATAAATTTATCAGGAACACCAAAGGTGATTAACCCATAATCATTCCCTGTTTCTGTCGCTCTAGTAGCGAATATCTCTCCAAAACCTCCGCGAACAATATTATCCTCTATAGTAATCACAAGATTAGTATCTATTTTAGTCAGGTCTTCTTCAAACGGACTTACTACACATACGTTTGTTACACCAACGTCATAACCCTTCGACATGAGTTCTTGTGCAGCTTCAAGTGCAGTGTCGAGCATATTTCCAACTGCAAAGATAGTAATATCAGCGCCATCAGAAAGCTTTATATTATTACCTGTAAATGCCTTTAATTTGAGATGATCAAATTTGGAAGAACCACGAGGGTATCTTATAGCTACAGGAGATTTCATGTTCTTTACAGCATATTCGAGCATCTCTTCAAGCTGCGCTCCATCCGCAGGTGCAAACACTGTCATATTGGGAATACTTGAAAGATAGCTAAGATCAAATACACCGTGATGTGTTTCACCATCTGCACCTACTAGTCCAGCTCTATCAACTCCAAATATGACATGCTGATTTTGTATACATACATCTTCAATGATTTGGTCATATGCCCTCTGAAGGAATGAAGAGTAGATTGGCGCAACTGGAATCATGCCAGCTTTTGCAAGTCCTGCAGCAAATAGTACAGCATGTTGTTCAGCAATTCCTACATCAAAGAAACGATTTGGAAGTTCATCGCAAAATGGACCTAGCCCTGTAGCGGTTCCCATGGCTGCTGTAATAGCAACTATTCGGTCATCTTCTTTTGCTAATTCTAGTAACTTGTTACCAAATACTTCTGAGAATGAAACCTCACTAGATGAATTATTTGACGATAATAAATTACCGTCATCAATACTAAATGGACCGACACCATGGAATTTTCTAGGAAATTTTTCGGACCATGAATAGCCTTTGCCTTTTGTCGTAATAACGTGAACGATAGTCGGTCCTTCGACCGCATTTGCTGCATTAAATGCCTCTATGAGCTTAGGAATATCATATCCATCAATTGGACCGATATACTTAATGCCAAGTTCTTCAAAAAGGATTCCCCGTTGATCTAGCACTGAAAGCTTAATTCGTGATTTTGTTCGACTTATTCCATTTGAAATAGGCTTTCCTATCAGCGGAACTCTATTCAGTGATGAGCGTACGGATTTTTTTGCATTTATATAATTAGATGAGCTACGAAGACGCTGCAAATGCTTTGACATAGCCCCTACGTTATGAGCGATAGACATGCCATTATCATTCAGTATTATGCGTATCTTTAGTCTATTAGAACCGATGTTATTTAAAGCTTCATAAACCAACCCGCCGGTCATGGCCCCATCCCCTATTAGCGCAACAACTTCGCTTTCTTCTCCTTTTAAATTGCGAGCCACTGCGTAGCCTGCAGCTGCACCAAGTGATGTGCTACTGTGACCAGTATCATATGCATCATGAACACTTTCATATGCTTTAGGGAAACCGCTTAGCCCCTTAAATTTACGTAGTTTATCGAATTGATCAGCTCTGCCCGTGAGTATCTTATGTACATAAGTCTGATGACCGACATCATAGATTATCTTGTCAACAGGGCTGTTGTAAACCTTATGCATAGCAACAGTTAACTCAACTACACCGAGATTTGATGCAAGATGACCACCAGTTTTAGAAACTTTCTGAATCAAAAATTCCCTGATGTCACTGCACAGTTCCTCGAGTTCATTTTCGTCGGCTGATTTTATAATAGATATCAGATCTTCATGTTCAAGATCATATTTCATTATGCTCTCCTCTGTTCTAGCCTTAGTGCTAGATCTCTAAAGAATTTTTTATCTGATGTTTCAAATTGTTCAATCGATTCAATCGCAGTTATTGTAAGGGTGTGTAGCTCTTCTTTTGCTTGCTCTATACCGTTTACTATTGCAAAATTAGCTTTTTCCTGCTGGGAATCTTTGCCAGGTGTCTTGCCGAGTTCTTCTATTGAACCGGTCATATCCAGTATATCGTCAGATATCTGAAATGCTTTTCCGATACATCTAGCATATACATTAAATGCATCGATTATAGATTCATCCGCTCCAGCTATACTTAAACCAGCAATAATTGGTGCGCAGATAAGAGCTCCTGTCTTGTTTTCTTCAATAAAATCCACATACTCTTGCAAATTAACTTTTGAGCTATTCTCGACATCTACCACCTGACCGGCTATCATCCCATTAACTCCGGCAGCTTTTGCGATTATAAGACCTGCTCGGCAGTGTCTCCTAAGCTTCTCGAGATTATCAAATTGATATGTAAAATCCCTGAACATAAGTTCCATAGCAGTATTCAGTAGTGCATCTCCTCCGAGAATTGCAATGTCTTCTCCAAATACTTTATGGTTAGTTGGATTTCCACGACGTAAATCATCGTTGTCCATCGCTGGTAAATCATCATGAATTAGCGAATAAGTATGGATATATTCAATTGCACATGCGAATGGTAGCGCTTCATATATATTGCCGCCAGCAAAATCACATGCAGCTAACAGTAGTACAGGGCGAAGCCTCTTACCGCCGCTTGTCAAGCTGTATTTCATTGATTCAAAGAGCATTTGCGCTTTAGTATCAATCCTAGGAATGTAATCGAGCAAATGCTCTTCGATAAGAGCTTTATATTCGTTATAATCGTACATATCCGCACCTATTCTTCATCAGAATTGAAAACTTCAATTTTCTGTTCTGCTTCATCGAGTATTTTATTACAAAGCTCTGCATCCTTCATGCCTTGATCAAATAGCTTCATAGACTCATCAATTGAAGTTGTATGCTTGGTAATGTTATTAGCGGCATCCACTAGATCCTGATAAGCCTCCATAAATGTTTTATCTATATTCTTTGTCATATCACACCTCTTAATTTTGCGTTTTCGACGTAGTTTTTGCTTCAAATGACCCATCAGCCATAACTATGGTATAAATCTCGTCTAAAGCGATATTTGACATGTCTGAGACCACTATGTCATTCTTTGTGACAAGAGCATAACCCTTACTGAGCACATTAGTTGGATTATTCTCCTTAAGTGTTATAACTGCTTTATCGATGTTAAGTTTCATTTCGCGAATCTTGCCACTCATTGCATGAATGAGATGCTCTCTTTGAATTTTAATATTGTTA
Source organism: Mogibacterium diversum (assembly GCF_002998925.1). Lineage (NCBI taxonomy): Bacteria > Bacillati > Bacillota > Clostridia > Peptostreptococcales > Anaerovoracaceae > Mogibacterium > Mogibacterium diversum. Next base: position 568,207 of record NZ_CP027228.1, read on the forward strand.
CGCTCCATCTTAATTTTATAAGCGATGGATTTTTTTAACTCTTGCTCATTTCTCGCGATTTGCTCCCTAAGTTCAAATGTATTAATAGCAGCCATATCAGCAGCAGCGGTTGGGGTCTCGGCTCTTGCATCAGCCACCCAATCCGATATTGATACATCTGATTCGTGACCAACTGCACTGATAGTCGGAATCTTTGATGCAAAGATAGCCCGTGCGACATCTTCATCATTAAATGCCGCTAAATCCTCGGCTGAACCACCACCACGTCCAATAATAAGAACGTCTATACATTTGACGGATTTACTATAATTATTAGCAGTTTCAATGCTTTTTATAATGCTCGCCGGAGAACCTATGCCTTGTACTAGCGTTGGAAAAATTATTATATCAGCATAATCGTTCTTGCTTGTGATTATCTTCTTAATATCCTCTATAGCTGCTCCAGTGTCAGAAGTTATTACACCAATACGCTTTACAAATCTAGGGATTGGCTTTTTATGTTCTCGAGAAAACAACCCTTCAGATTCGAGGAGCTTCTTTACTCGATTATATTCCTTTGCAAGGTCGCCTTCACCAAAGCTTTCAACCATACGGATGGAAAAGGAATAGTTACCACCACGAGCATAAGCGCTTATGTCTCCAAGCGCTACTATTTTACTACCATTCTTAATAAGAGATGTGTCGATTCTCGAAATATTACTCCTCCATATGACTGCACGAAGTACACTATTTTCGTCTTTTAAGGAGAAATACATATGACCGCCACTCGTAGAAACACCTGATACTTCACCTATTAATGGCAAATTCTTGAGGTTAGGATCACCGTTTAACTTTTTTGAAACGTACTCGTTAAATTGTGTTATTGAAAATGGATTCATTAAATGCGTTTCCTCCAAGAATAGATATGCCTACTGCGTTATCGCCAGATAGATCTGGGCTACCAAAATTTATTTTTAAAGAACTACTTCCGTCCATAAATTCTTTTATCTTCAATCTAAAATACTTACTAGATGCCACTCCACCAGCCATATAAATATTAGGTATATCAAACTTATTAGCAAGATATTTTGAAACATCGAAGAGCAATATAGATAGTCTTTCCATAAGCTCCGCGGCAACTTCCGCTCTTGATTCTTCGATTGCATTTAAAACTTGATACTCAGTACCTGACAAATTAAACCATCCATCATCAACCTTAATCTTTGTAAGGTGGCTAGAGCCGTTATATCCATATTTTAAAGCGAGTTGATCGATATACTTCCCTGCTGGAAAATTGTAACCGAGAGCAACGCCAGCTCTATCTAGCAACTTTCCAATACTTATATCCTTAGTTCCCCCAACTATATCAAGGTCATAGTGAATATCGTCTTTAGTCGCAAGAAGAGCTTCTGTTGTACCGCCACTGAGATGAAAAAATATTATTTTATCATCTGACAAGTCCGTTTCAAAAGATTTTAAAACTGCAGCTACATGTCCCTCCTGATGAGAAAATGTATATAGCGGTACAGCAAGACTGCTGCTTAGAAGCTTAGCTGCATTAAATCCTGCCATAAAAACGGGCATGTATGAACTTTCAACTCGTCTAGGAGCATCGGAAACAGATATACAACAAATTTTACTTCTATCTACTACAGAAAGAGCCTCATCAATAAATGAAGGCAGAACATTTACGTGCTTAAAGAAAGCGATAGACTGCCTTAGTCCAAGCGCACCGTGTTCAACCTCCAAAAAATCTGACTTTTCAAATATTGTATTGTTATCTTGATCAGTAATTGCAACCGACGTTTTGTAATTAGATGTATCTATGCCAAGACAATATCTATTGCTCATTTAACTCCCTATTTATCTTACCAAGTACCGAGTTTATGAATGCGTAAGACCTTTCATCTCCATAAATCTTGCCAAGTTCAACGGCTTCATTAATAGAAACATTTGCCGGAATTGAATCAACATATAGAATTTCAGCAAGTGCAGTTCTAAGTATCGCGAGATCAGCCTTAGGGAGTCTGTTTATATCCCAATTATCAATATTCTTAGAAATAAGTTTATCTATTTCACTGATATGATCTCGAATAGCGTTAAGTGTATCTGTTGCTTGATTTTGTTTTAACGCCTTCTCTGCCTCTTCGACACAGGTGAGTTGCTCATAATCAAAATTATCAGTTACATCCATTTGGTAAACGAACTGCATTATGTTTTCTCTAATTATTCTTCTATCCATTAATCATTCTCCTGGTCGATTCCTTCTACACTTATGTTTACAGCGTCTACTTTCAGTCCAGTAAATTCTTCGATTACATTTTTGATCGCACTCTGAATTTCATAAGATAACTGAGGAATGTTGTAACCATAATACACTATAATATGTAAGTTGATAGATATATTATCGCCGTCTCGATTAATTCGCACGCCATTCATACCGCTATCACGACCAAAAATATTTTTTGAGAAATTATCAGAAATACTTGAAATCATTTTACTTACGCCTTTGATTTTGTGTACTTCCTCAGTAATATATCCAACAATAACTTGATCATCTATCGAGATACAGCCATTACCAGTATTGAAACTACTCATCTAAATTGTCTTCCTTTTCGCTATACTTATCATGATCTTCGATTGTTATACGAACTTTTTCAATACGTCTATCTTTTACCTCTAAGATTTGGAAAGTAATATTACCATATTCGATGGGGCTATACGTGGAGTTCTCTTTAGGAATTTCACCGATATAATCAATTATAAATCCTCCAACAGTCTCACTATTTTCAGATTCAAGTTCGATACCAGTTTCTTTGTCAAGATCATCAAGATATACATTTCCATCAACAATGTATTCTGAGTCAGAAATCTTCTCTATAATCCTATCTTCATCGTCAAATTCATCATCGATATCTCCAACTATTTGTTCGATAATATCCTCAATTGATACTATGCCACTAAACCCGCCGTACTCGTCAATTAATATTGCAATATGTTGTTTTGTCTTTTGCAGTTCTACAAAAAGGGAGTCGATATTCTTGGTTTCAGGTACCAAATAAGGTTCTCGCATTATCTCTTTGATATTTATGTTATCAAAACCAGAAGAAGCACCTTTCAGCAAGTAGTCTTTAACCAGAAGAAGTCCTATAATGTTGTCAGTATCACCATCACATATTGGAATACGTGAGTGACGAAGCTCCATTAACTCTTCGAAATACTCGTCTTTATCATCCTGTAGATCAATCATAAAAACATCAGTTCGTGGTGTCATGATCTCATATGCGAGTAAATCATCAAATTCAAATATGCTGTCGATCATTCGACGTCCTTCTTCTTTGAGATCACCACTCTCCTGCCCTTTATCTAGCATTGATCTTACATGATCTTCAGAGAACTGCGCATCATCTACATCAATATCTTTTCTCATCACGAGAAGAAATAAGTTGGCAACGCCTAAACATAGCTTTGTGATAGGAAATAGTACAACATACACAAACCGCTGCATTTTAATCAATCTGATAGCATATGAATCGGCAGATTGTGCGGCAAGCTTCTTCGGGAAAATATCAGCTATAGCAAAGTAAATAGTAGCAAAGACAATATTTGCTATAATTGGAAGAAATCTGTATGTACTCAGCCTATTGTAAAAACCAAAATTAAAAACAACTATGGCAATTATTGCCATCGAATACATGAAAATCCTATCCGGATACTGGTATTTAGATGGTTTTTTTATGAAATTATGGATGAGCTCCACTCTTTTATTGTTAGGCTCGTCCTCTAAAATTTCGTTAAGCTTATTTCTATCTACACAGTCAAGTGCATTTAGTGACGCAGAAACCAATCCATTGGCAATTAGAATTGCGAACACTATAAGTACATATATGGTCCAACTCACGGGGTCAGATGACATGATTTTCTCCTTTTAATAATTTATTTAATATAAATATGCGATATTGTTGCTTTTATGATTCCTTTTTCTTCCTGAGTATGAAGTCAGATGGATACGTTTTGCTAAGTTTAACTTTGATTATCTGCTGAGGATGAGGCGCTGATTCTATTGGATTATTATTCTCATCATACATTTCTCTAACTATCTCATCAGTATAATCTGTACTAGGTCCAAAAACTTCGATATCCTCGCCAACACAGAATTTGTTACGCTGTTCGACAATGGTTAGACCACTATCAGGTTCATAGCCTCTTACAACACCGATAAACGAATACTCACGAGTGTAATCGCTGCTAGAATAATTCTGCCCACTACTATCGGGCTTAGAATAATAGAAACCGTGATAAAACTCTCTGTGACTGGCTTTACACAGCTCTTTATACCATTTTTCCTGAAATGTGTAATTATCTGGGTCCTCAAGATATTCATCAAGCGCCGCTCTATATGCAGAAACAACAGTCGCTACATAAAATGGACTCTTCATACGTCCTTCTATTTTCAGAGAGGAGATTCCAGCATCTATTAGATCAGGAAGTTTATCAAGCATACATAAATCACGAGAATTCATGATATAACTTCCTCGATTATCTTCTTCAACAGGATAATACTCACCTGGTCTTTTTTCTTCGACTAGTGAATATTTCCATCTACATGGATGTGTACATGAACCTCTGTTTGCATCTCTACCAACCATGAAATTGCTAAGTAGACATCTGCCTGAGTAAGACATACACATAGCTCCATGAACGAATGCCTCAATTTCGGTATCAGGCGGAAGAACTTTTTTCATCTCTCTAAGCTCTTCAAGGCTCATCTCTCTGGCTGCAACGATTCTTTTTGCACCCATTTGTTCAACCCAAAATGCAGCAGTCATATAGTTAGTCGTATTTGCCTGTGTGCTAATATGAATTTCAGCATCAGGGATGATGCCTTTTACTATTGTCATTACACCTGGATCTGAAACAAGGAATGCATCAATCGGTATATCCTTTATTTTTTCAAGATATGCCTTGAGTGGCGGAATATCATCATTGTGCGGATATATATTGATGGTCATATATCCTTTAGCATCGTGTTCATGGATAAACTCCATCGCTTCTTTGATTTCGTCTATAGATAAATTTCCTGCCCCGGCACGAAGGCTAAATAGTTCACCTCCAAAGTAAACTGCATCAGCCCCATATATAATAGCTGTCTTAAGCTTCTCAATATCTCCAGCTGGAGCAAGTAGTTCGATTTTCTTATTAGTCATTTAGTTTAATTACAGCAAGACCATCACCACAGCTTAACAATGAAATGGTCAAATCCTTTCTACCCTTTAAATACTCTAAAAATTCTTTCATCCTCTTGACGCTTGTACGGTGTCTGCGTCCAGGATCAATTGTTGAACCAGTTAAATACCCGTGAATTAGCATATTGTCACAGATTATGGTTGCCCCTGGTTTTGATAATTTCTCAGCTCTATCAAAGAACTCACGGTAATGACTCTTTGCGGCATCTATGAAAATAAGATCAAATCGTGCATCTGGTGAATTATCCTTGATTAAAGAATCTAATATGCCATTTGCATCACCAAATTTTAAATTGATTCTGCTTTCTAAACCAAGTGATTTTATGTTAGAAACTGCATAATCGTACATATGAGGGGCTCTCTCTATCGTTGTGATATGAGCCCCCTCGCAAGTAGTTGCAAAATAACATGCTGAATACCCGTAAGCCGTTCCGATCTCAAGTATATTATTTGGTTTCGCAATCTTTAAAAAAGTATTTAAATAGCTCTCGGTTTCACGCAGTATCAACGGTACATTATCATTCTCACAAAAGGATCTAAATTTTCCTAAATTATCTGATATGGGTGAGTAAAATGAGTCTAAAAGATTAACGATTTTTTCGTCAGTTATACTCATTATTTGTTCTTCTCCGCTAAAGCTTTTGAATAAGCTTCTTTGTCTTTTAGGAATTTATTATAGTCCTTACTAAAGTTGTGTGTGCCATCAAGCTTCTCACTTACAACATAATATAAGTAATCGGTGCTCTCTGGATAAAGAGCAGCTTTAATCGACGCCTTTCCAGGTGAACATATAGGTCCTGGTGGTAATCCTTTATTAGTATACGTATTGTATGGTGAATCAATCTTTGTATCAGCAATTGATAGATTTTCTTTAGGTTTTCCTAGTGCATACTGAATGGTTGCATCAATCTGCAGAGGCATGCCAGCTTTGATTCTATTGTATATAACACTTGCAATCTTAGCTCTGTCTCCATCATATTGAGACTCGCGTTCTATTAGAGAAGCGATTATTATTATTTCATTTTCACTTAGATTTAGCTCTTTTGCACGCTTCCTATATTTCTTAGTAAACACCTTATCATACTGATTGAGCATCGTAGTGATAACCTGGGTTTCATCAGCATCTAAGTCTACCGCATAAGTATCTGGATAGAGATATCCTTCGAGATGATTATCACCTGTCTGAGCACCCTTTAAAAAAGAAAATTTGCTAAAATCTCCGTGCTTAGCAATTTCAAGGAATTTATCTTTATTGACAATTCCTTCTTTGTCTAACTTAGTAGCTGTCTGTTCGATAGTATATCCCTCAGGAATTGTAAAGGTCTTTGTACTTGAAACTCCCTTAACGATGGTCTGTGCTATATCACTAGATCTCATACTAGGAGATACTGAAAAGCTACCAGCCTTGTATTTACCATCATATCTCCAAATCTTAGACACGAGCTTATACTTAGATACGCTGCTGATTACACCCTTTTTGTAAAGCTCCTTCGCAATATCATTAGTTGATGAACCTTCTTTAATCTTAACAACTACAAATGTATTATCTGTTCGATCTTTTGGTTTGTTAATTATAAGAAGTGATGCACTTAATGCGACAAGGATGAGCAATAAAGCGATAAGAATGCCTAATGCTTTCTTTACTGACTTCTTCATATTACCTCCAACAACTAGGAATATTGTTAGCCAATATCAAACTAAATTGAAATTAGCTAACAATTTTCATTACACAGTATTTAAATTGATAATTTAAATAAGCTTTATACTACTTAGATCTTCCTAAGTACTCTCCACCATTTCTAGTGTCTATCTGAATAACCTCTCCTTCTTCGATGAAGATTGGAACCTGAATTACAGCACCTGTCTCAACTGTAGCAGCTTTAGTAACATTAGTCGCTGTATCTCCCTTAACTCCGGGCTCAGTTTCGATAACCTTGAGGTCAACGAAGTTTGGAGCTTCAACAGCAAAGGCATTTCCCTGATAGAATTTAATAGTAGCGGTATCATTTTCTCTGATGAACTTTACAGCGTCTTCAACGAGATCTGCGCTTAGAGGAACCTGGTCGAAAGTCTCCTGATCCATGAAGTAGTATAGCTCGCCGTCGTTATAGAGATACTGCATAGTCTTTGTCTCGATATGAGCCTTTGGGAACTTATCGTTAGGGTTGAATGCCTCTTCTCTGGTAGCACCAGTAAGAATATTTCTGTACTTAGTTCTAACGAAAGCAGCACCTTTACCAGGCTTTACATGCTGGAAGTCAAGTACTACATGTGGCTCTCCGTTCATCTCGAAAGTTACGCCTTTTCTGAAATCTCCTGCACTAATCATACTTAATCTCTCTTTCTGTGATATTAAAAATTAAAATTATTATCTTTATGTAACGTATACGTATGTATTATATCAAATATTCCCGTTAAATATTGATCTTTACAACATCTGATAGGATTTCATACACGTCCTTCATCATTATAGCAAATCTCGCCTCTGCTTGCATGTATTCTGCAGCTTTAGGATTAGATGACATCATAGCATACATTGACTGCATCTGAGCCATTGCCTCTTGTCCAATCTCTTCACCGCTTAATTGCTTAGCTTGAATCTCGATTTGACGCTTTTGTATATCGCTAATCATCTGATTGAGAGTCGGATCCTGCTCTATCTCCTTGCGAAGCTTATCATAGTCCATGAACTCATTACTTGCCTTAATTGCAGAAGCAAGTTCATGGGCACTTGAATATACATTCATTTTAAAAACCTCCTAAACCAAAGCGTTCATTAAATATCCATTATCACTGGTAAAATTACTGGACTTCTGCGCGTTTTCTTGTATATGAAGCCCCTCATATCATCTTTGATAATACTTTTTAAAGCGTTAATATCTTCTGAACCCAGATTATTCCATTTATCTATTGACTCGTATACAACTTCAGTAGCTTCGTTTATAAGAGGCATATTCTCCTTAACATAGATAAAGCCACGTGTTATAAGCTCAGGTCTAGCAGCTAGTAATCCTGAATTACTATCAATCGAAACAGCGATAACAATTAGTCCTGACTCAGAGAGCTGCTTTCTATCACGTAGTACAACGTTTCCAACGTCTCCAACTCCATAACCATCTACGAGTACATCTTCTGCAGGTGCTGCAGCTGGTTCAACCTTTGCCTGCTTACCAGTTATACGAAGTGCATCTCCGTTGTTCATAACGAAGATATTGCCTCTATCCATCCCCATTGATTCGGCAAGCCGTGCATGTTCTCGTAGATGACGATATTCGCCGTGCGCAGGTATAAAGAATCTTGGTTTTACAAGCGAGTGTATAAGCTTTAATTCTTCTTTACATGCGTGCCCTGAAACATGTATATCAACGAAATCTGATAAAAATACGTTAACTTTTTTCTCGTAAAGCTTATTAACTATATTAGTTACTGCTTTTGCATTGCCTGGAATTGGCGATGATGAGAAGACGACAGTATCACCAGACTTTAATTTAACGGCTCTATGAGAATCATTTGCCATTCTTGTCAGTGCAGACATCGGTTCGCCCTGACTTCCGGTGGTAATAATGGTGATATTCGCATCTGGAATATTTCCAATTTTTCTTATATCAACAAAAGCAGATTCTGGAAGATTAACATATCCAAGTTCTCTTGCTAGTGTTAGAACATTCTCCATAGAACGACCAGAGATCGCAATCTTTCGACCGTACTTAATTGAAGCCTCCATGAAGTACTTGATCCTATATATGTTAGATGAGAATGTTGCTATGATTAAACGTTTCTCCGTCTTTGCAAAAATCTCATTCATAGAATCTACAACGACTCTTTCTGATGGAGTATATCCCGGTCTTAGCACATTTGTACTATCACAGAGAAGAACGTCGACACCTTCTTGTCCCAATTGCGCAAATTTAGCAAGATCAATTCTCTTGCCATCTAATGGTGAGTAGTCAATCTTAAAATCACCGGTATGAACGAGATGACCTCCAGGACACTTTATCGAGTATGCCATTGCATCCGCAATACTATGATTAGTATGAATAGCTTCAACTCTGAAAGCACCAACATTAAAGATGTCACCGGCTTCGATAACATGTTCTTCCATGGCTAAACCATGTTCTTTTAGTTTATTTCGTATGAGACCCATAGCGAGTGGAGGCGCATATACTGGAACGTTTATTTCCTTGAGAAGGAACGGTACTCCACCTATATGATCTTCGTGACCATGAGTTATGATAAGACCCTTGATTCTTTCCATATTTTCCTTAAGATATGTGAAATCAGGAATCACAACGTCGATTCCAAACATCTCATCTTCAGGAAATGAAAAACCACAGTCAATTATAAGAATATCGTCTCTATATTCAACGAGAGTAATATTTTTTCCAATTTCCTTGAGGCCGCCTAATGGCATAACACGCATAGTTTCGATTGGAGCTTTAGGTCGTTTCCTTTGATTGTTTTTCTGATTATTTACAGAGTGACTGTTACTTGGTGTATTCTTACTACCATTTCCAAGCTTTTTATTTTGGTTATTGTTTACTCTTTTGCCGTTTTTATTTGTGTTATTGTTATTGTAGGTAATGTTATCGTTATTAAACCTATTGTTTCTTTTCTGAGTTCCACTTTTAGACTGTTTATTATTTCCTTTATTAACAGTGACTTTTGCCCCTTTGGCTCTGGAACGAGAATTATCACTAACTTTAAAATTGCTATTACGTGGCGATGAGTCACCGCCACGATTATTAGCAATATTTTTTCTTGTTACTGAAGGATTTGAGCTACCTGTCTTCTGGAACTTTTTACTATTTCTATTTTCTATTCCCATATTCATACCCGAAGATTACTTAGCCACGAAGTTTACTAGCTTACCTGGAATTACTATAGCTTTTACGATATTTAAATCACCGATAGCTTCCTGAACCTTATCACTATTTCTCGCAGCTTCTTCAAGCACTTCCTTTGATGAATCTTTTGACATTGTGAGCTTGTCCTTCAGCTTTCCATTTACTTGGACAATAATCTCAACTTCATCAAGAACCAATGCTGATTCATCATATTCTGGCCAAAGCACATTATATATGCGTGATTTTTCACCTAAATCAGACCAAAGTTCTTCACATATATGTGGTGTGAATGGGCTTAGAACCAATATTGTGCTCTTAATAGCCTTATCGAGAAGAGGCATATTAACATTTTTAAGCTGCTTATACTTGTATAGCTCATTAACCAGCTCCATTATCGAGCTGATTGCAGTGTTGAAGCTGAATCTACCTCCAACATCATCTGATACTTTCTTAATAGTTTTATTTAATTGATAGTTAAGAGCTTTGTCTTCAGGAGTAACTGCAACTATATCACCAGAAACTGCATCAATATCTCTAATATCTGTTACATAATCATATACAAGTCTGTAAACTCTGTTAAGGAATCTATAGCTTCCCTCTACACCAGCGTCTGACCAATCGAGCTCCTTTTCTGGTGGTGCAGCAAATAGTATGAACAATCTAGCAGTATCTGCCCCATATTTCTTCTGTATTTCCTCAGGGCTAACAACGTTGCCAAGTGATTTACTCATTTTAGCTCCATCCTTAATAACCATACCCTGAGTGAGAAGATTTTGGAACGGCTCTCTAGCCGAAACAAAGTCAAGATCTGCTAGTACCTTCTGGAAAAATCTTGAGTATAGAAGGTGAAGAATTGCGTGTTCAACACCACCGATATACTGATCCACATTCATCCAGTAGTCAACTTTATCTCTATCAAAAGGCTTTTTGTCATTGTGAGGATCACAATATCTTAAAAAATACCATGATGAATCAACAAACGTGTCCATAGTGTCGATTTCTCTTCTAGCTGGTTTTCCACAGCAAGGGCAAGTTGTATCAATAAAAGTTGAGCTAGTAGCTATTGGCGATTCACCCTTACCTGTAAATTCGATATCGGTAGGAAGCTTTACTGGAAGATTCTCTTCTTTTTCAGGTACCCAGCCACATTCATCACAATAAACCATCGGTATAGGGCATCCCCAGTACCTCTGCCTTGAAATTAGCCAGTCCCTAAGCTTAAAGTTAATTGACTTCTTTCCGATTCCTTTTTCTTCAATATAATCGATAACCTTAGGAATTGATTTAAGATTATCTAGACCATTAAACTCACCTGAATTGATCAATTTACCTTCTGCAGGAGCAGCCTCTTTGAGGTCGTATAAATCAACTTCTGGGTCATTGACGTCTACTACTGGAATAATGTCTAGGCCAAATTTCTTTGCAAACTCAAAGTCCCTCTGATCATGGGCAGGAACCGCCATTACAGCTCCAGTTCCGTAGTCCATAAGTACGTAATCTGAAATGTAAATAGGAATCTTCTTGCCAGTAAACGGATTTATACAGTAACGCCCTATGAATACACCGGTTTTCTCCTTTGTCAGTGAAACTCTCTCAATTTCGCTCTTATGTGCACATTCTGCAATGTATTCATTTGTTGCTTCTTCGTATTCGGTTCCTACAGTTAACTCCTTAACATAAGGGTGCTCTGGAGCCATAACCATAAATGTTACTCCGTAAACTGTATCACATCTCGTCGTATATACATTTAGAGCATTATCTGTTCCATCTATCTGAAATCTGATTTCAGCTCCTGTCGATTTACCAATCCAATTCTTCTGCATAAGCTTAACTTTATTTGGCCAACCATCAAGCTTATCAAGATCTTCAAGTAAAGCGTCAGCATAATCAGTAATCTTTAAATACCATTGAGATAGATGCTTTTTTGTTACAGGTGTATGACAACGCTCACAAGCCCCTTCAACTACCTGCTCATTAGCGAGAACTGTCTTGCATGAAGGACACCAATTCACGGGATTCTCTTTCTTATAAGCGAGTCCTTTCTTATGAAATTGGATAAATAACCACTGCATCCAGCGATAGTAATCTTCCTTGCATGTAGCTACCTCTCTATCCCAGTCATAGCTAAATCCAAGTGCAGATAGCTGCTTACGCATCTCGGCAATGTTGCTATCAGTCCAAATTGCAGGATGAATACCGTTCTTTATAGCTGCATTTTCTGCAGGAAGTCCAAACGAATCCCAGCCCATTGGATGAAGTACATTAAAGCCCTTCATTCTCTTAAATCTTGCAATAGCATCTCCAATAGAATAGTTACGTACATGTCCCATGTGGAGCTTTCCCGATGGATATGGGAACATCTCGAGTGTATAGTATTTTTCTTTTGAGTTGTCATCACTCGTTTTAAAGGCCTGTTCATCAGACCAAATTTGTTGCCACTTTGATTCTATTTCGCCAAAATTGTATTTTTCGTTCATAATCCTACCCTTTCTTTTATTCTTCAATGAATACTATTTCGCAATCACTCCAAATCTTATCGAGAGTGTATTTGTCTCTAGTCTCTGCCGTAAATAAATTTATTATTATATCCCCGTAGTCTGCGAGAATCCATCCGGAACCTTGAATCCCTTCGACGTTTTTCTGTTCAAGTCCCAGCTCCGCTGCCTTCCCTTCTGCGAAGTCAAGAAGTGCACTAAGCTGTCTGTCAGAACCTGCAGTTGCGTTGATGAAAAAATCTGCAAATGAGGATTTTTCAGCAATATTAATAACTGTAATATCACGAGCCTTTTTCTCGGATAGAACCTTAGCTATTTCAATTGCGTTATTCTGCATTGTCATAATTAATCCTTCCTTTCGGTAATCTTATCAAGAATGAAACGTTTTGCTTCATATGTGTCATCATCGACTGAAATACCTCGTCTACCTAATAATTCAATACTGTAATCAATTATCGTAAGACAAGCCATATCAAGATTTTCTCTAGCAAGTTCTCTAAGTTCTGCTGCTTCGGGATAATTTCTATTAATTTCGATAGCGTCAGCAACATATACAATTTCCTCAAGCATACTCATTCCATAGCGACCTGCAGTATGGGATGAAACTGCCATCAAAATCTCTGGATCATCGATACCGAAATCTATTCTAAGCATTGCCGCACCCACTTTAGAATGGGCAAGTTCAGGTCTATTGTAATATTTTAAATCGATACCATATGTCCTTATCAAACGGTTCATGGTCTCACAAGAGAAACATTTTGCTATGTCATGGACCAATCCTGCAAATCTAGCTTTTTTAACATCGGAACCATATATCGATGCTAAGTCACCAGCCATATCTACCACCCCTAACGAGTGAATATATCTTTGAGGTTTAAGTACATGCTTAAGATAATCGTCAATCTCTCTAGTCTTTGTATAATCCATTTTTAATTATATATTCCTCAACATTTTCGCTTACTAAACCTGTAATTGATCCCCCATTCCTACATAGTTCACGTATCTGAGATGATGAACAGTCAATCGGAGGCATATGCAAAATATGTATTTCGGCGTTGTATGTCTTACGATATTCGGCTATTTTCTTAGTGCCCAAAGAATTATCAACTCCAGGTCTTAAAGCGGTAATAAGAGGAAACTCCTTTAAAATACTCTCTCCTCTATACCATGAATTGACAGCAACTACGGAGTCGAATCCCAATACGAAGTAAAGACGAGCATCATATATAGCTGTAAGCTCATTAAGCGTATCATATGTATATGAAATACCTTGTTTTTCTATCTCATATCTAGTCATCTCTAAACGCTCGTCAGATTCTATGGCTAGTTCAATCATGTTGCATCGATGCTCAGCTGAAGTAATATTCGCATCTAGCTTGAATGGTGAAACTGAATTGGGCATGAATATTAACTTATCTAAGCCTAATTCATTTAAAGCTGTCTTTGCCAGTGCAATATGTGCAATATGAATAGGATCGAATGTACCTCCGAATATCGCTATTTTTTTCATCAAGATTATTTCCTATAAACTAAAATTTATTAGCATATAATTAATTTTGTTCGTGCTTAGCCACAACGGCCAGTCCTAACTCTTCAAGCTGAACAGAATCCGCCTTTCCAGGAGCTTCTGAGACTGGGCATTCAGCATTCGCATTCTTAGGAAATGCAATTACTTCTCTGATGCTACTCTCGCCAAGTAAAAGCATTACCATTCTATCTAGTCCATATGCGAGCCCTGCATGAGGGGGTGCACCATACTTGAATGCCTCGATAAAGAATCCGAACTTTTCCATCCTTTCCTCTTCTCCGAGGCCAAGTACCTTAAACATTTTATCCTGAAGTTCTCTATCGTGAATTCTGATTGACCCCCCACCTAGTTCAACTCCGTTTAAAACAATGTCATATGCATCTGCATTTAAAGATAATATATCTCCATCGAGCTTATCTAATTCATCAAGTTTTGGCTGAGTAAATGGATGATGCATCGCTTTAAGATTGCCCTCATCATCCTTTTCAAACATTGGGAAATCCACTACCCAAAGGAAGTTAAACTTGTTATCATCAAGAAGACCAAGAATTCCGGCAATTTTCCTTCTAAGCCATCCTAAAGTATCAAACACTACCTTTGGCTGGGCGGATACAATAAATATTATATCACCCGGTTTTGAGCCACAACGTTCAGCTACTTTAATTAATTCTGCGTCATTAAGAAACTTGCTAGCCGAAGAAGAGAATCCATCTTCTTCAACTTTAATCCATAGAAGACCTTTAGCGCCATAGTGCTTAGCTTCATCTGTAAGCTTGTCGATTTTCTTTCTAGAAAATTCAGCTGCTCCACCAGGAACTGAAATACCTCGTATGTCCCCACCGGTTTCAAGTGCATCTTTAAACACCATAAAGTCGCTTTCTTCAAAAATATCGTTTAATTTGTTTAATTCGATATCAAAACGAGTATCAGGCTTATCAGAACCGTATCTCTCCATAGCTTCTTTATATGTTAATCTTGGGAACGGTGTATCTATGTCGATTCCTTTTAATTCCTTCATGATGCGCTTCAGCAAACCTTCCTGCATACCTATAACATCATCAGAATCTGCAAAAGACATCTCGAGATCTATTTGAGTAAACTCTGGCTGCCTGTCTGCGCGAAGATCTTCATCTCTAAAGCACTTAACAATCTGAAAATACCTATCAGTACCTGCCACCATTAGGAGTTGCTTGAACATCTGTGGTGATTGAGGTAGCGCATAGAAAGCCCCCTGATTAACTCTGCTAGGCACAAGATAGTCCCTCGCTCCTTCTGGCGTTGGTTTAATCAACATCGGTGTTTCAACTTCGGTAAATCCATTTTCATCGAAATAATCACGTACAAGCTTCGTGAGCCTGTGACGAAATGAAAGATTTCTTTGCATCTTACTCTTTCTCAGGTCCAGGTAGCGATACTTTAGTCTGAGGTTTTCATCTACATTATCGTCATCCTTAATATAAATCGGTGGAGTATCAGCTTCGGAATAAATCACAAGGTCATTTGCAAAAACTTCTATTGCTCCAGTTGGCAAATTATCATTCTTTGAAGATCTTTCCTTTACCGTGCCAGTAACCCCTATAACATGCTCTGATCTGAGGGATTTAGCTTTTTCTAGAAGCTCTTCCGGGATATCCTCGTTAAATGTGATCTGCGTAATTCCAGACTTATCTCTGATGTCGACAAACACAAGACTTCCAAGGCTTCTAGCCTTAGCAACCCAACCGTTTAGGACAACTTCTTTACCAGCGTCTTCTAGTCTTAACTCACCGCACATATGTGTTCTTTTAAGTAATGTAGACATCTTATTTTTCAATCTCCTTAGTTATATCTATGGCGTTAATTTCTTTTTGCTCACCGCTATTCATATTTTTTAGCGTAACTATACCCTTTTCAATCTCGTTTTCACCGATAACAACTGAGTATCGTGCATTTAGCTTATTAGCATACTTCATCTGACCTTTGAGATTTCTGTTTAAAGTATCTATGATTGCCGAAACACCACACGCTCTTAATTTGTGAACTAAATCGAGAGCATAAAGTCTAGCTTTATCACCGATAAATGAAACAGATATATCTGGAACATTTGGATCATCTACGATAATATCGTTTTGCTCCATAAGAATAAGCAATCTTTCTTTACCTAACCCGAATCCAACACCAGGAATTGAAGGTCCACCAATTTCTTCTACTAAGTGATCATATCTACCACCCCCGCAAACTGTTCCTTGTGCACCAATCTTTGTTGTTACAAACTCGAAAGCAGTCTTCGTGTAATAGTCTAGTCCACGTACGATCCTTGGATCGACAACATAGGAAATACCCATTGCGTCAAGATTAGTTTTTAATGCCTCAAATGCAGCTTTACAATCGTCGCAAAGGTAATCGAGCATGTACGGAGCGTCTTTGGCAATTCTCTGATCAGTAATATCTTTGCTATCGATGATACGCATTGGGTTTGACTCAAATCGATCTTTACTGATATCTGATAGTTCCTCATAATATAGACGTAAGTAATCTTGAAGAGCTTTACGGTATACTGGTCTACATTCTCTGCACCCAACACTGTTTATTCTTAATTCAACATCTTCAATTCCAATTTTTTTAATAAAATCAGACGCAAGTGCTATGACTTCAGCATCAGCCATCATATCTGGAGTACCGAAATTCTCGACACCAAACTGGTGGAATTCGCGAAGCCTACCAGCTTGCGGTCTCTCATACCTAAAACAAGGCGTATCATAATAATACTTAGTTGGCTGCATTTCTGCATAGTCGTGGCTTTCAATAAACGCTCTAACAGCAGGAGAAGTTCCTTCAGGCTTCAAAGTTATGCTGCGATGACCAAGATCCTCAAATGTGTACATTTCCTTCTGTACTATATCGGTAGTCTCCCCAACGCCTCTGTTAAAAAGCTCAGTACTTTCAAACATAGGTGTTCTCACTTCTCTAAAACCGTAAAGGCGGCAAAGTTCCGAGAACTCTCTTTCGATATATTGCACTTTGTATGAATCCCTAGGCATTGTGTCTTTGGTTCCTTTTGGTGCTTTTATTGCCATAATCTCCTCCTAAATAGTGCTTTTAATCAAAATATTTATGCTTTCTAGCGATGATGTTATCAATCCGTTCTACGTACATTCTATAGTCGTTTATATTAGGTATTCGTTCTAACCTGTTCTCTGATGGAAAATAACGCTTTCCAATCGCTCCTGCACCGAGCCCCATAATTGTCTGCATCTCTTCCATAATCCTTATGTTATACAAAGAATGTAGACCAGGGATACACCAACCGGTGTTTTCAAACGATCCCATCTGATGCTTCTGCCTATATACATAATAAGGCACAAAACCAGCTGCATGAAGTATATTAGATGCTTTTTCTAACATCGTCTCCACCTCTCTAATCCCTCTCAAATGATAATCGGGATCTTCCTGTTTGAGTTTAGAGCCTCGTTTTACAGATAATGTATGCACGGTAATGTTGTTAGCACCTATATCTATTAACTTCTTAATAGTGTTTTCGATATCATCAGCTGTTTCATCTGGAAGACCAGCTATAACATCGGAATTTATAACCTCAAATTCATATTCACGAGCAAGTTTGAATGCATTTCTTATGTCGTCACTTGAATGAGATCGACCGATTTTCTTAAGTGTTTCATCATTCAACGATTGAGGGTTGATACTAATTCGCCTAACGCCAAATTCCTTTATTGCGCTTAATCTGTCTTTATCTATCGTATCTGGTCTACCAGCTTCAACTGTCGTTTCCATATCTCTCAGTTTAATGTCAAAAGAGTGCTCTATTGAATTAAATAAAGAAACAAGTTCCATAGCATTTAGAGAAGTTGGTGTGCCACCACCAAAATATACACTTTCAATGCTCTTGCCAGATTCTCTAAAGAGCCTGCCACATTCATTTATTTCCTTTTTAAGCTCCGGAATATATCTGAGAATTGACTTATCTCTAGCAAGCTCAGAACCGAATGAACAATATGAGCAGAGGCTAGGGCAAAATGGAATGCTAGTGTATATTGACCATTTGTTACTGTCAGCAACGGGTACATTTTCAATCTGATATCTTAGAATCTCATCTATAAGTTTTCTTTTGCAATCTGAAACCATATATATATCAGATAAGCCCTTTTCAACTTCTGAAAAATCGTATCCTTCTAGATAGAGGTTCATCGCAGGCTTGAGAGGTTTAACACCTGTCAGAGTTCCCCAATCAGGAGATTTGCCAGTAATTTCAGATAGTGTTCTAAATATATCGCGTTTTATACAATCTCTATCTTGTCCCAAATCAGCGTTAAAAATCAGGCTGTAATCACCAAGTGATAAATTTTTAGCATTTTCTATATTAATTGGTATAACCTCATATTCATCGTCAGCAAAAAACTCGCGAGCTAACTCAGAATAGTGATGTTCGTTATGTATTCCATTAACATATAATCTATACAAAAGGATTTTCCCTCATCTCTAATTCAATAGTTGTGGATGGTCCATGACCTGGATATACAATCGTCTTACCATCTAGTTTAAAGAGCTTGTTCTGAATTGATTCTTTGAGATGCCCCCAATTTCCGCCATATAAATCTGTTCTTCCAACACTCTTGAAAAACAAAGTATCACCGCTGAACAGATTTCCATCAGCAAGAATGCACATCCCACCCTTAGTATGACCTGGTGTTGTGATAAACTTGAGGGTTGTGTTGCCAAGCATAAGTTCTTCGTTATCAGCAATGTAGATATCAGCTTCTAAGGCGATATCTTCATTCGTGTATTGCTTAGTTCCATTGATTGAAGAATCGGTTATCATCTCATGCTCATCAAAATTTACAATCAGCTTTGCATTAGGATAATTGCTCTTGTATTCATTAAGGGCAATTATATGATCCCAATGTGCATGAGTCAGAATAATATAACTTAACTTATTCTCTCCTCCGATAAAATAATCGATAGAGTCATTGTGACAGCCTGGATCAATTACCGCACAAAGCCCTGTAGCATCATCCTTTACTACATATGTGTTTTCTCCTATTGGAGCACATTCAATTCGTTTAACATTTATACTCATTATGATCTAGCCCTATATACCTCTGAAATACCTGGAACATTACGAAGCGCTATTAAAAGTCGCTGCATCTGATGTGTATCTGATATTGATACCGTTAGTGTACATGTAATATTGTTGTCCTCGGCTGGTCTCATATTAACTCCAGAAAGCTTTATATCTAAATCTTCGCAAACCTTTGATATATCACTAAACAGCCCTTTTCTATCCTGCCCAGAAACAAGGACATCCGCATAGTATGTCTGACCGAGTTTAGGAGTTTCCCATTCTACCTGAATAAGTCTACCCTTCTCATAATTCGGCAAGCTAAGTATATTTGTGCAGTCTTTTCTGTGGACAGTAATACCTCTACCTTTTGTGATAAAGCCGATGATGTCGTCACCAGGTACAGGATTGCAGCATCTAGCAACTTTAATCAGAAGGTTGTCAGAACCTTTAACCGTAATTCCAGGTGTTCCTGAATTGGATTCATGCTTTATTGGTTTCTTTTTTATTATTTCTTCAGCTTTTTTTTCTTCTTTATGAGTATCTTCGATATAGTAATCGATAAGCCTTTGACCAAGTCTTACCTGAGCTGCACCACCTCCAGAGATAGAGGAGTATAGCTCATTTATATTACTCATACCTAAATCTTTTACAGCCTTAAGCAGGTAAGAATTTTTTGCAACAAGTGCAGGATCGTACCCTTTTTTTCTAATATAGTTAGTGATATTATTCTTACCTTTTTCAACAACATTAGTCTTATCAGCTTTGCGTAACCAATTTCTAATCTTATTTTTTGCTTGAGAGCTCTTTGCGATATTAAGCCAATCCATGCTAGGGCCAGCAGAGTTCGCTGAAGTGATAATTTCTACGATATCACCAGTGTTAAGCTTATGGTCAATAGTGACCATCTTTCCGTTAACTTTAGCACCAACGCACCTTACGCCTACATCTGTATGGATTTTAAATGCAAAATCGATAGGTGTAGACTCCGCAGGAAGTTCAACAACATCACCATGAGGTGTAAAAACAAATACCTGATGATCAAATAAATCAACTTTTAAAGTCTCAAGAAATTCTAGCGAGTCATCAGTTTCCTTTTGCCATTCGAGAGCCTGCCTTAACCACGCTAATTTCTTTTCATCTTCATCTTCGGTACCGACAGCCTTTCCTTCTTTGTATTTCCAGTGAGCGGCGATACCGTATTCTGCAATGCGATGCATCTCCTTAGTCCTAATCTGAATTTCAAATGGATTACCATTATCATCTAGGACGGTTGTGTGTATCGATTGATACATATTTGGTTTTGGCATTGCAATGTAATCTTTAAACCTGCCAGGAATAGGAGTCCATTTAGTATGAACAAGTCCGAGAGCAGCATAACAATCTTTTACACTATCGACGATGATTCTGATAGCCGTTAAATCAAAAATTTCATCTAACTGCTTCTTTTGGATTACCATTTTCTTATAAATGCTGTATAGGTGCTTAGAGCGCCCCATTACTTCGCATTCAATATGTGCATTATCAAGTCCTTCTTTTATTTCAGATATTAATCGCTGAACAACGCTTTCTCTACTCTCTCGTCTCTGACTTACTTTGCTAGATAGCTCCTTATATTCGTTTGGATGAAGGTACATAAGAGCTAAGTCTTCTAACTCAAATTTAATGCTATATATACCGAGGCGTCCAGCAAGTGGAGCATAGATCTCAAGTGTTTCTAGAGCCTTCTCCTCACGCTTTTTTGTCGGCATATATTCTAAAGTTCTCATATTATGAAGTCTATCGGCAAGCTTAATAATCAGTACTCTAATGTCTTTCGACATAGCAAGGAACATCTTTCGAAAATTTTCAGCTTGAAGTTCTTCTTTTGAATCGTATTTGATATTGCCAAGTTTGGTAACACCATCGACCAGAAGTGCAATTTCTTCACCAAAATCTTCGACTAATTGTTCGCGGGTATATGGAGTATCTTCGACGACATCATGCATCAGTCCGGCAATAATTGTTTCGGTATCCATGCCAAAATTAGCCAATATAAAGCTGACAGCAATAGGATGAATTATGTACGGTTCCCCGCTTTTCCTAAGCTGCCCTTTATGCAGATTATTAGCTATTTCAAATGCCTTAACCACAAGCGGTGAATTATACTTGTGGTTAAGACTTTCAAGCTTAGCTATAAATTCTTCAGTTGTCATAACTACAGCTTCTGACTGCAAATTTTGCCTCCAATAGATTTAATTTAAATTGCTATTTTATTATGCCGTCGTTCTCGCGTTTAGCGCGCTCAATCCTCTTGCGCTGCTTCTCGTTTTGCTCTATGCGTTTTGCGTACTTTGACATATTCTGCTTACGCATCGACTCATAAAGAAGTGGGCTGCATAAGAATATTGATGAATACGTTCCTACCGATACACCGATAATTAACGGTATCAAGAACTGTCTAATTTCAGATGAAACTAGGAAGAACAGTGGAATCATAACAACAATAGTTGTAAGCGACGTCATAATCGACCTCGATAGGGTCTGATTGATACTGTCATTTATGAGTTCTACAACTTCTTTACGCTTGTAGAACTTTGTATTCTCACGTATTCTATCAAACACTACGATAGTATCATTGATGGAATAACCTACAACGGTCAATATACCAGCGATAAATGGATTGTTGATTGTAA
The DNA here is from genome assembly GCF_002998925.1 of Mogibacterium diversum. Lineage (NCBI taxonomy): Bacteria > Bacillati > Bacillota > Clostridia > Peptostreptococcales > Anaerovoracaceae > Mogibacterium > Mogibacterium diversum. The sequence goes on from NZ_CP027228.1 coordinate 590,030, forward strand.
ATCCAAATATTGCGTAAATAGCAAGCGTTACTAATACGTCATGACCAAGTCCGCTGACAGCAGCAAGTCCGTAGTTCCAGTTCTTGAATCTAAATCTTATGTATATAAGCATACAGAACGTTGCTATGAGTACGGACTTAACAGCGTTATGTCTCAGCTCTTTTCCTACTGTTGGTCCAAACTCTTCAGATGAAAGAACAGCGCCCTTCTTCAAGCTGTATTTTGAATCAATTGTATTAATTACCTCTTGTCGCTGATCGGCTTTTAGCGCTTTTATCGTCCTAATTACAATTTGGTTGTTCTTGTCGCCAGCATATACAATCTGAGGATCTAGTTTGTGCTTAGCGATCGTTTTCTTAACCTCTTCGATATTGACCTTCTTGCCCATATCAAGCTGAATAGTTGTTCCGCCAGTAAAATCGATTCCGTAGTTGAAACCCTTAAACCCGGCACAAGCGATTCCGATGATAATTACGCTAAGTGAGAGAGCGTAGAATTTCTTTCGATTTCCGATGAAGTCAAACTCACGCTTTAGTTTAAATCTAGGAGTACCGTCTTCGTTTACTCCAAAATATTTGTTCTTTCCAAATGTCTTACTGTCAGCAAGAAGCGTCACGTATAGCTGAGTTATTATAACAGCTGTAAAAATACTGCAAATTGTACCGAGCATTAGAGTAAGAGCGAAGCCCTTAACCGCTGTAGTACCAATTAGATATAATACGATTGAAGCAATCAGCGTTGTGGTCTGAGAATCGACAACAGTTGATAATGCAGATTTAAATCCTGTGTCAACTGCAGCTCTGATCGATTTACCCTTTGATATTTCCTCTCTGATTCTAGTAAATATAATAACGTTTGAGTCAACAGCCATACCTATTGAGAGAATTATACCAGCAATACCAGGAAGCGTTAGAACTGCCCCTAGTGAAGCCATTGCTACCAATACTATTAGAACATATAGCGACAGAGCAAGGTCCGCAATAAATCCTAGTAGTCCATATGCTACAAGCATAATTAAGAAAACAATAGCAAGACCGATGATACCTGCCTTAACAGATTTAACTAGCGCATTCGCTCCAATCGTCGCAGTCTCAACTGATGAGTTAACTTCTGTAAGAGACGCAGGTAGTGCACCTCCTCTAATGAGAGACGATGTCTGTGAAGCTTCTTCTTTTGAAAAACCACCCTGTCTAGTAATCTCACAGCTTCTGCTGTTTATCACGCTTTTCGCTGTAGGTGCAGAAATAACTTTGTTATCAAGCATAATGATGATTGACTGTGCATCAAAGGCGCTACCATCGGAGTTCTTTAGTGTTGCAGTTACAGCACCTTGAGAAGTTTTTTCAGTCGCTTTTGCAAACTTTTGTGAGCCTGCAGAGGTGAAGTCCATAGTAATCTTGTATCCACCATTATTTGAATCAGTGCTAAATGATGCATCTTTGATATCATTACCATTCATAATCTGAGTGCCATCAGCGAGTAAAAATCTGAGCTGAGCCGTCTTACCAATCTGCTTGATGGCTGTATCAGCATCATCAACTCCCGGCATTTCGACACGAACTTTATTATTACCTTCTACAGAAACTGTTGCCTCTGAAATACCCATTGCGTTAACACGGTTTTCAAGTACTGATTTAGTCTGATCCATAAGTTTACTAAGATCAGATCCAGTTGCTTTCGTATCTGCCTGAAGTAATACATACACACCACCGTTAATATCAAGACCGTATTTGAGCTGTTTGTTAATGCTCTTAATGGGACCAGCTCCGTTAATAGCAATAGCCCATCCAATAATGATAATAACTGTAACTAATACTGCTAAAAACTTTTTTGTTCCAGTTTTCATAATTACGAATTGCCCTTCCTTCGTCATGCAATGAGGACACAAGCCCCCAATTATTAAATAATACTTCAAGATATTTTACATTATATAGGCGATTTCTTCAAGTGATAAATCCGTTGATAAATAGCTATTTTGAGCATAATTCAAAATAAGGTTATTTATGACCTTATTTGTCGTTAATTTAGATAGTCTTTTAGTAAAAAAACAAATAAAAAAGGTGTGCAACATGCACACCCTAAACTCTAACTATTCGGCATCCTTTTCAGTGTCATCCTTGCTATCAGATTTTTTAGCACCAAGCTTCTTTGGAGTAACCTTCTTGGATCTGTTAACATGTGTCTCTTCTGCAGGTTCAGCTTTTTCTTCAGGCTGTTTATCTTCCTTTTTGTCAGATTCCTGTTTGCCAACAACGCTACCTACAGCAGATTTAACAATCTCCATTTTAGTCTTGCCTGAACCAGTTTCGATAAGAATTCTATCATCCTTAATTCTTACAATTTTTCCGACAATACCACCAATTGTGACGATATTATCACCAGGCTTAAGAGCAGCTCTCATGCTAGTAACTTCTTTGTCACGCTTTCTCTGTGGTCTAATAAGCATAAAGTAGATAAGTGGTATAAATACCAATATTAAGACGATATTGTATAAACCTGTCTTCATCTCTGAACCTCCATATTTTCGTTATGGTAATAAATGAAAAATAAACTGGTGCCGGCGATGGGGGTCGAACCCATACGGTATTACTACCACGGGATTTTGAATCCCGCGCGTCTGCCAATTCCACCACGCCGGCAAAATTCTTATTTTTTTGTAAAAAAAATGGTGTGGCTGACTGGACTCGAACCAGCACGGTCTCCCACATGCCCCTCAAGCATGCGCGTCTGCCATTCCGCCACAGCCACACGACTATTTAAATATACAAAATAATCGCTTTAATTGCAAGTAAAATATAAAAAAACTTTTAAATTAATCAATGATAACAATCAAATGAACAAGAGAAATTTAATTAGATTATGTACCTGTCCAAATTAAGATTTAATATACTAGTAATAAAAACCTGTCTTATCATCTGTGTACTGCTTAAGCCTCATCTCGTAAGCAGCTTTAGCTGTATCGTAAAATGCAGGCTTAAATTCAGACATGCCAATTTCATTAGCAAAATCAATTGTAAAATCCGGATTGAGAATCAGTAATGGACCAAGTAAATACGTGCCCATAAAATTTTTATAATGAATACCCTCACGTGTTTCTTTACTGTTAAATCCAGGTCCTCTAATGGTATCAAAAAGTGGTTCAATTTCATCATCATAGAAACTATGACCAAATTGGCTTTTAAATCCAACTATCTTAATATCATTATACATACCGACATAGAGTGAATTAAAACGTTTGGCTAGAATATCTCTCTCAGTGTGATAATTAAAAACTTTAAGACAGTCAATCTTTTCCCCTGTCTTATCAATTATATATTTACCAAAAACCTCAACAGCATTGCCAGTAACTAAAAAACGCTGCCCTTGCTCTATAGCATCTTTCATTTCGTCGACATACATTGATGCATTATCTATAAAAAGCTGCTGACCGCGTTCAGTCATGGTTCCTCTGTATACAAGGTCGACTTTACCCTTGTTTAAAAAAGTGGGACGCTCACCAATATTTGTTTCTATTATTTCAATCTCTGGAAAAGAATCCTTAAGATACTTAATATTGGCGGAGTCTCCATATAAGTTACTGAGCTCTGGATAAAGCATTTCGATAATCATTTAATGCACCTTCTCGTTTTTATCAATCCTGTTTAGATGTTCTTCTAGAATTTTTCTGACTTTTCGTGCCGGTGAAAGCGGATCAGTTCCATAAAGCAAAAATATGGTTTCCCCTTCTGTAAAATTCAACTCTTTTACGCAGTCAAGAGGATCCTTTACATATCTAATATTTTCTTCTCTAACTCCAGCTGAAAGCAGTCTTAATTTAAAATCTAATCCTCTAGACCCTGTAGTAACTATAGTTTTAATTCTGTCATCTGCGAGTAGTTCAAAATCCGCATCATAAAGCCAGCACATATTTTCTGACCATGTGGCATCGTCTTGGAAGTTATTGTTGAATAATAGAAGTTCCTTATCTCCAGGCTGTGCTTCGATGTATTCAAACACTCTTGAGCTCGCATATGCATTTCTATCCTTACAAAGAACAGAACTTAATTTAATTCCACCAGCCTCAAATTCATTCAGTCTCTCTTTTGTTATATGAACGCTTCCTACAGCTTCTTTAATTTCATCCACTTTATAGTTTAATTCACTCAAAGTCGCTATAAGCGTTAATTCATTATAAATATTGAAAATTCCATTATTAAACAGGTTAAATTTGCAGTTCTCACCTTCTAGAAATACGTTCATCGTCATGGAATCGATATTAACATCTGTGGCTAAATAATCAGCAGTAAATGATTTGAAATTACAATTTGGGCAATATGCCCTACCTATATTGCTGTATCTGTTTTTCGTATACATTAATTTCGAACTGCATACTGGACAAATTGGGCAGTCGTCAATAAGATTCGTACAGCAATTTTTGTCGCTATCAAGTGATTCAATTCCGAAATAAACCTTGCTATTGTCAGGACACATCAGTGAAGATATAAGATCATCTGCATTTAAAATAAGTCTTGTAGATTTGTCAATATTAGCTTCAAGAATTGACCTCATGTATTCTGGATGTCCATTTCTCATTATGGAATCACGAGACAAATTAGTAACCACGAGATAGTCGATATGTATAAATGGGAATATTCTTCTAGAAGATAGCTCGTCTATTTCAAAGACTGCTGTGTCATAGCTCTGTTTTCCAGCCAAATTTACACTATTTATGAGTGACGTTGTAATACCAGTGATCGTATTAGAACCAGCAGAATTATTAAGTACCTTCTCTCCTAAAAAAGTAAGGGCGTCATTAAGTAGATTAGAACATGTAGTTTTGCCATTAGTTCCAGTAATTCCGATTATCTTATCAGGTAGCTCAATATACTCAAGAAAATTAGGACATATTCTAATAGCAACTATACCAGGAAAGTTAGTGCCATTATGCCTAGTAATCTTAAGCGCAATAATAGATAGCTTTGCAATTAAGAGAGCGCAGAAAAAGCGCAATTTACCCATTTATTCGTGCCAACCTTTCTCCATTAGCATACAAGCTTAAGTGCGAATTATTTGTATAGTTCATCTTTGAAGCTAGGGACAAGCTTTAAAATATCAGGAATAACACCGATTCTGCTAGGATTCTGATACGGAAGCTGCATGTAGTCATATGCAGTGTAATCATTTCCTTCAACAATTTTAGGTCCTTTATTTGTAACAGCAACATCCCATCCTACATATCTCATCTCGGGAACCTTCGTTGCTGCTCGCAGAATCATTTCTTTAGCTTCCTTGAACAAAGGTACCTCATAATTTGTTAAATCATAGCCAGTGTCAGGGTGTTTTGTATATATCAAATCAGTATCGGTATTTCCGCTGTGAAAAGGGAAATGAACAATCCCTGTTTCCAAATCTATTGGAGCATGAATACCGTGAACATCGATAAAACGACCATTTACGCCAAATTTCTGAGCGGCAAAGAATAAATGTGGTTCGTTGTCATCGCCTATAATTGTAATCATACGCATTGTATTAAGTGCAGGTTCATATACTTCACGAATCTTATCGTGATTTATTAGATACTCCTCAACAACTCCGAATCCCTTTTCTTTTATATAGTCATAGAATGCCTCAGCATTTTCGAAGTCTGACATTCTGATAATCTCGGCGCCCTTTCCGCATGAGAGATCAAGCATTTTACCAAACCCAACTTCGTTTTCATTGTAAAAGCGTGTTGCCTCATCGAGATCACAATTAAGTGCATCAAGAAAATCTCTATCGATAAATTCTTTAAACACTTCATCGAACTTGTTTTTATTATCAAAAATCTTTGCTTTTTCAGGATTGTTTAGAAAAGTAATTAATTTTTTGCTACGCATACGCGTCATGTACGTATCACGCATTTTATCATCTAATTCATAAAAATGATAAGTTATGTAATCGTAATATCCACTACCGAATCGTCTGTAGCAGTGATATATATCTCTTATAATACTAGATTTACTTTTTCCACATCTTCTATTAATTTCAGTAGCAACATCATTTAATTTTGAGAATCTCGCTCCCGAAAGCACCCTAAGTTTATAAAGAAAATTTGCACTCATAACTCTACCTCACATAATTTAAGACATATAATTTTATCACAAATATTACTATCTCTCAATTATGGCCCTAGTTTATATTTATCTAAAAGCACATTAACAGCGTCTTTCAAATGATCTACCGTCGAATTATTCTCTATGATATCAGATGCAAGTAGAGATTTTTCTTCATCGCTTAACTGCGAATCAATTATTCTGGTAATCATTTCTGCATCAAGCCCATCCCGTTCAGCCACCCTTGCTATTCTTTTAGCTTCATCTGCTACGACTAACCAAACTGCATCAAAATCATCTTGCATATCATATTCAAATAGAAGTGGTGCCGCAACGAAAACAGCGCTCTTTCCTGATAGTTCATAGCCTTTTAAAATGCGATTAATAGTCTTGATAACAGATTTAGTAACTATGTCCTCAAATTTTTGTTTCATTTCATTGTTACTAAATATAAGAGTGCGAATATATTCACGTGATAGCCCTTTTTCAATTGAAGCAATATCGGGTCCAAATACCTCGGCAATGCGTTCAATCGCACATCCCCCTGGACCTGTCATCTCACGCGATATCACATCGGCATCTACGACAGTAAACCCTAGATATTCCAGGTAATTAGTAACGGCGGTTTTTCCCGAACCAATCCCCCCCGTAATGGCAATCCTTAACATATAATGAAGCCCCTATTTTAAATCATACCAAGTGCTACCAGTATGCATATCACATACCAGCTTAACCTTAAGTTCAAAAGCATTTTCCATATTACGTCTTAGCAATTCTTTGACTATTTCGAGCTCGTCATTAACCGCTTCAATAATTAATTCATCGTGAATTTGAAGAACCAGTTTTGATTTTAAGTTTCTATCCTTAAGCTCGAGATACACACTGTTCATTGCCAATTTGATTATGTCGGCCGCACTTCCTTGAATAGGTGTATTCATTGCCAATCTATTTGCGAACTGACGATCCATATATTTACGTGAAGCAAATTCAGGAATCTGTCTAATGCGCCCCATTATTGTCTTTACAGCGTAGTCACGCTCACCTATTTTAATCTGTTCATCGAGATAAGCTTTGACAGACGTATGCTTTAAAAAGTAATCATCGATATAACGCTGAGCTTCAGCTCTAGAAATCATGAGCTCTTCACTTAACCCGAATCCACTCATTCCATAAATAACCCCGAAATTTACCGCCTTTGCTCTAGATCTATCAAGCGGTGTTACTTGATCTAGTGGCACATTAAATACCCTCGACGCGGTTATCCGATGTATATCTTCGTTATTATTAAAAGCATTTATCAAAGATTCATCACCACTGAGCGCCGCTAATATTCTCAATTCAATCTGTGAATAATCCGCGCCTATGAATGTGTGATTCTCGTCACTAGTCACGAAAGCCTTTCTGATATAACGACCATATTCATCACGGATTGGAATATTTTGTAGATTAGGTTCAGTGCAGCTGATACGACCTGTAGCTGCAACAGTCTGGTTAAAATGCGGATGGATTTTGCCATCGTCAGCTATAAGAGCAATAAGGCCTTCTATGTATGTGCTTTTTAGCTTAGTGGCCTTTCTATACTCCAGAATATCATTAACTATAGGCTGCTCGTCTCTCAGCTTCTCTAAAACATCTACCGATGTAGAGTATCCAGTCTTCTTTTTACCACGACCAGGATAAGGAATTCCCATATCTTCGAATAATACCACACCCAGTTGTTTAGGCGATTTAATATTGAATGACTGTCCTGCTTTTTCATAAATTGAATTTTCCAAATCAATTATTCTTGCATCGAGCTCTATTCCAACAGATTCTAGCACAGCCCTATCTACCTTCATGCCGATAGATTCCATAGCTGCCATAGTTTCAATAAGTGGAAGCTCACATTCTTCATATACAGTGGTGAGCCCATTCTCATCTATTCCTTTTTTCTGACCTTCATATACTTTTAATATATATAACAAATGAACGGAGTCATCAGTTGATTCATCAAAGGTAAAATCAGTATACTTAACGAGCATTTTATCTAAGGAATATCTGCTTCTATTCGGATCTAAAAGATATTCTGCAACAAATGCATCATGTTTTATTCGTAAACCATTTATATTATATTTAAGTAACGTATATATAAATGGTTTGATGTCATAGCAGATATACTCATATCGTCTACTTATAAGCGTTTCAATAGCCGAAGAAACGTTAAGCGGTGATAGTTCAATTTTAGTAATAATCTTCTCTTCAGCCGACAAGAGCGAAACACTATCAAGCATAGGCATGCTCGAGTGGTTATTATCTCCTTTAAACGTTATAACGACATCACTTCCTGAACTTACTCTGTCATAGAATTTTGAAGGATCTACATGATTATATTTAGAATATTCATCAAATATATTAGCGCCTGATTTCTTAATTTCTGTTACTGCTTCATGTTCTGATGAATCTAATTTTTTTATCAGACTATTAAATTCAAGACTTCTATATATATTGAGGAGTTCATCATAGTTAGGCTTAACAAATTTTAAATCATCAAACTCGTAATCAAGTGGCACATCGCGTCTAATGGTAGCAAGCGACTTTGAAAGTGTTGCCATTTCTTTATTAGCCCTAACATTTTCACCAAGCTTACCTTTAATCTTATCAGCGTTCTCTAGAACACCTTCAACTGAACCGTATTCCTTAAGAAGAGCGATTCCTTTCTTTTCACCAATTCCGGGAACACCAGGAATATTATCGGATTTATCTCCCATGAGACCTTTTAGATCAATAAACTGCTTTGGAGTCAACGAATATCGATCTATCATCGCAGCTTCATCATATATGTCAAATTCGGTCATACCCTTCTTATTGATTACGACCTTAGTATTCTTATCAATTAGCTGAAGTTCATCTTTGTCACCCGTAATTATGATTGACTCTATGCCTCTTCTCGAAGCTTCAGATGTAATTGTACCTATTAAATCATCTGCTTCGTATGTTTCCTTTTCGAAAACAGAAATATTCATAGCATCTAGTACATCATGCATGAGAGGAATCTGGGAAAGAAGTTCAATCGGTGTCTGCTGTCTACCTGCTTTATATTCCTCATATTGTTTATGTCTAAACGTCTTAGCCTTCATATCAAAGCAAACAGCAATGTAGTCAGGAGTATAATCGCCTAATATTTTATTAAGCATATTGATAAAGGCGTACACACCATGTGTGTACACCCCTTCTTTTGTCATCATTGGTCTCATGGCAAAATAAGCCCTAAAAAGCAAGCTGTTGCCATCGATTATTACAAGTCTCATAAGCTATTTCCTCTCATTAATCAAGCTTATTTACCGATAATTGAACGCGATGCCTTAAGTCCATAAGCATCAGTTGCCGCAAGCGCACCATCAATTACACTATACTGAAGAATATCTGTTGCAAGTGCTGCAAAAGCATCGAAATTAACTTCTACTTGATTTGTTGTCATTACAAATATTGCATCACCGTCAAGAGTCCCGTGAACTGGTTTTATAGCCCGCGCAAAACCATCGTGCAAAATTGAAGCTAGCTTATTCGCTTGAGTTTTAGTTAGTTTGGCGTTAGTGATTAAGCACGATAACGTCGTGTTAAAAGGAACATCGTATCCCATCTCTTCAACTGGAATTGGTTCATGATCAGGTTCACCCTGTACACTGTCTTCTTTAAACAACGTGTCATGATGTTCAGAATTACTCTCAAGCTCTGCACGAAGTTCTTTGATTTTAGACTCGATTTCATCAATCTCTGACCTACTGTCTTCTTTATTATCTTCAATTTCTTCGCTAACAGCTTCATAATCTGAAGTTTTGATAGTTTGTATATCTGCTGAATTTTGTTGATCAGTTATATCATGCTTAATAGATAATTCGTCAATTTCTGTGTTAACGTCTCCATCATCATCTACTTCGTTTGTAACAACTATTTCATCATTTTTAAATGGGTCACGAATGTCTGGTGCTTCCGGTCCGCCTTCTCCATGCACATGATTCTTCATCACTGAAATAGAGCCTTTAATGTATTCCTTATCTTTGCTTAAAAGTCCTGCAATTATGTTATTATTGCCGTTATAAACATCTCCAAAGGCATTGACAGCAGTAATTGCGCCGACTTCAAGAACATCATCAGAGCAAGCAAAAGTTCCAAGTGCGGATTTCATCGCTCTATCCATACCATAGAATTTGCCTACAGATGCACCTGTTCCTGCGCCATGATTTCCGTGATCAAAAATTCCTTCATATGCATTTATGCATGCTTGTGCTCCCATATTTAAATCAGGCCTGACATCGCCCGAGCCAACATCTAAGTCATAAAGAGAAGCTTGAGTAACTATAGGAACATTGCGTTCCCCTACCTTGAAGCCAATACCTTTTTCTTCGAGGTATTTCATTACTCCTGAACCTGCCTCAAGACCAAAAGCGCTTCCACCGCTCAAAACCACTGCGTTAACAGCCTGAACAGTATTTTCCGATTTTAGAAGGTCCGTCTCGCGAGTGGCTGGACCACCGCCCCTTACATCAACTCCAGCTACAGCACCATTCTCAGATATAATGACGGTACAACCAGTGCCTGCACTTTGATTTTCAGCATTGCCTAGTTTAAAGCCATCAATATCCCTTACATCAATTCTCTTAAAGCCCATTCTCTGATACCTTTCGCTTATATTCTTACCTTCATACACGACAAAACAACATGAACGATTTAATTTATATCAATTCAACATATTATAGCATGTAACAGACTTTAATTAAACAAAATTAAAGCCTCATCATACGATGAGGCTTGTCTTTTTTAGAAAAGATCCGAAATACCGTCATGCTCTTAATTGACGCCCTATCGATTGATAAGGTGGGTACTTCCTGTCGCTATTCAGTAATTTCTAAGTCTCCGGTATACCAGCTTAGCATATCGCCTAGAAGCGAACTCGGAATCCCGTGTAAGAAGTGTAGGTTCAATTAATGATACACAACGCATATCCCAGAACTTATATTTTGATTATATTATCATAAAATCTAAATTCAATACTTGAAATAAAAAACGAATAGTGATTTAACCACTATCCGTTTAGGATTTTATTCCATATCAGGCAGGTCACAGTTATAAGAAACTCTCTGCACATCATCATTATCATCAAGTGTATCAATTAGCTTATGAAGAGCCTTTATCGCAGACTCATCATCAACCTTTGATTCCATTGATGGTATAAACTCTACTTCGGATTCAGCAATTTCATATCCTGCTGCCTTTAGTGCCTCAAGGACTGCATGATAATCAGTAGCTTCTGTTCTTACTTCGAAGTTATCCTGATTAACAATCATATCCTCAGCTCCTGCTTCAAGTGCTTCCATCATAACTGTATCCTCGTCAAGACTGTCAGTCTTCTCGATGAATATTACACCTTTTCTAGAAAACATATAAGATACGCATCCTGGAGTGCCGAGATTTCCACCATTTTTATCAAATGTCGATCTTACAAATGCAGCTGTTCTATTTTTATTATCAGTTAGAGCTTCAACAATCACAGCGACACCAGATGGACCGTAACCTTCAAATAACAGTTCCTCATACGATTCGCCTGCTAACTCACCAGTACCTTTCTTGATAGCTCTATTAATATTATCATTAGGCATGCCTATAGCTTTTGCCTTATCTATTGCAACTCTAAGTGATGAGTTAAACTCAGGGTCGCCACCATCCTTTGCTGCGACAATAATCTGTCTTGTATACTTCGTGAACATCGCTGCTCTTCTTGCATCCTGTGCAGATTTTCTACCTGCAATCGTACCATGTCTACCCACAGGTGGACCTCCTTCTATTCATTTTACTATTAAATTTGCCGTAATATAATAGCATATCAAACTACTTCTTTTCAAGATTTTTGAAAGCCGTAGACATCATCATCTTGATTCTATTTAACTGATTTACATGGCTTGCACCAGGGTCGTAGTCTATAGCCACAATGTTTGCATCCTCATCATAGCTTCGAAGAACTTTAATCATGCCCTTACCTGTAACATGATTAGGTAGACACGCAAACGGCTGTAGGCAAAGAATATTTTTAACCCCAGAATTTATTAAATCTACCATCTCTCCCGTTAGGAGCCATCCTTCTCCACACTGGTTACCAACAGAAAGAATGTTTTCAGCATTAAGTGCCGTCTCTTCTATATAGTGATCTGGTTCAAACCTTTCACTAGCTCTACAAGCTTTTCTTACATACTCTCTATAGTGCTCAATAGCCTTTAAAGCTGCACTATTGAAAATCATCTCTTTACGAGAACCAGAAAGGTTCTTGAAGTTAAACTGCTTATTGAGCATGCCATATTCAAAGAAATCAATAAAGCTAGGTACCACTGCTTCTCCGCCCTCTTCTTCGATGATCTCAACGAGGTTGTTATTAGCGTTTGGATGATACTTAACTAGTATCTCTCCTACAACACCAACTCTAGGCTTTTTAACATCTTCATAAATTGGCAGAGTGTCATACTCCTTAACAATCATTTTTATGTTCTTCTTAAAGGTACTCGCCTTACAGTTTAAAACATTCTCAACTATTCTATCATGCCAATTGTGCATAATTTTCTCTGCACTGCCTTTAACCTTTTCATATGGTCTTGTACGATATAAGCATTTCATTATTAAATCGCCATAGTTAACGGCAAACACAAGGCTTAAACCCATTTTAGGAGTTATTTTAAAACCTGGATTTTTTTCAAGCCCTGCTGTATTAAAGGAAATTACAGGAACCTGCTCCATTCCAAGATCCTTGAGAGCCTTACGTAGAAGTGCAACATAGTTACTAGCTCTGCATCCACCACCAGTCTGTGACATGAACACACCAACTTTATTTAGATCATATTTGCCAGATTTTAAAGCAGAAATAATCTGTCCTAATGTAACTATAGTTGGATAGCAAGCATCATTGTTGATATATCTTAAACCCTCTTCTTCTGAATTTTTAGTTGCTTCAGGTAGCAGTTCTGCCTTGTATCCAGCTGCACGTAAAATCGGTGTGAAATACTGGAAATGAAGCGGAGACATCTGAGGGACGAGAAGCGTATACTCTTCTCTCATCTCCGGTGTAAATATTACCCTCTTATATGGTTCATTTAAACCCTCTGAATGAGTTCCGGCCTTATCTCTCTCATCAAGCGCAGCCTTTAGTGATCTGATTCTGATCTTGGCTGCACCTAAATTTGATCCTTCATCTATCTTAAGCACAGTATGAAGTTTATTGTTCTGACCTAATAGTTCATCAACTTCATCTGTAGTTACAGCATCTAGTCCACAGCCAAACGAGTTGAGCTGAACAAGTTCAAGATCATCTCTCTTTCCTGCAAAAACAGCCGCTTTATATAGCCTAGAATGGTATGTCCATTGATCAAGCACTCTGACATCACGAGCAATATCAATCTTATTCGAAACGGAATCTTCTGTGAGGACAACCATATCCTGCTGATTGATTACATTATTAATTCCGTGATTAATTTCAGGATCCAAGTGATAAGGTCTACCTGAAAGAATAATACCCTTCTTGTTGTTTTCCTCCATAAACTTAAGAGCATCGTCACCGAGTTTGTTCATATCATCCTTAAATTCTTGGTAAGCTTTTCTACCAGCTCTGATAGCCTCTCTAAGTTCAGATCTAGATAGGTTTAATCCGAATAAGCTATAAATTCTCGTATCATTTTCAAAACGATTTATCGAATCAGTGTGATTTGCTCTATCAACGTCAATCTTTCTCTTTCCAGAGAAGAATTTATAGAGCTCTTCAACCATTCTATCGTCGTTATCATATGGCAGGAATGGGTGATAAAACTCCACATTATTTTCGTAGAATAAGTCTGCCATATTCTTATCTATAACCTCAGGATATGTGGCTACTATTGGACAATTATAATGGTTTGCAGCAGTCTTATCCTCGATAACCTCAAAGTTAACACATGGATAAAATATCCTCTTCACACCTTTATTAACTAGCCATTTGATGTGACCGTGTGTGATTTTTGCAGGGTAACAAGCAGTATCTGATGAGATACTATCCATACCAGATTCATACAGTTTCTTAGAGCTCTGAGGGCTTAATACTATGCTAAATCCTAATGTTGTAAAGAAACTATGCCAGAATGGGTAATCTTCGTACATATTAAGTACACGAGGAATACCTATTATTCCGCGTTTTGCTTCTTCTTGTTTTAAATTTCTTCTACCGAACAAAAGCTTTAGTTTCTCTTTATATAAATCAGGATTATTATGTGGTTCAACTGTCTCGCCAGCTCCCTTTTCACATCTATTTCCCGATACATACTTATTGCCGTCAGAGAATGTTGATATCGTCAGAAGACAGTGGTTACCACATTTCTGACATCTGTCATTACTAGTTTCAACTGAAAAACCATCTAGTTCGTCCTTAGTTAGGACGCTCGACTTTTCACCATCAACATATTCATTTGATCCTATAATAGCTGCACCATAGGCACCCATGAGTCCAGAAGCATCTGGTCTGACTACATCCTTGCCTAACACAAGCTCAATACTTCTTAAAACAGCCTCATTTAAGAAAGTACCACCCTGAACTACAACCTTGTCCCCTGTCTCACTAGGATTTCTTAGCTTCATAACTTTGTATAACGCATTTTTAATAACTGAATAAGATAATCCGGCTGAAATATCAGCAACTGTAGCCCCTTCTTTCTGCGCCTGCTTAACTTTCGAATTCATGAATACAGTACACCTAGTACCGAGATCTACCGGCATCCTAGATTCAAGTGCATCCTCAGCAAACTCCTCAACGCTTGTATTTACAGATTTAGCAAATGTCTCGATAAATGATCCGCATCCAGCTGAGCAAGCCTCGTTAAGCATAATGTTATTGATTGCACCGTCTTTAATCTTCATGCATTTCATATCCTGTCCACCGATATCGAGGATAAATGTAACGCCTGGAAGAAATTCTTCAGCTGCTTTATAGTGAGCCATCGTCTCAATTTCGCCACCATCAAGCCTATAAGCTGCTTTTATCAAACCTTCACCGTAACCAGTAACAACTGATCTCCCAATAAAAGCACTTTCGGGCATCTTATCGTAAATCTCTGTCATTATGTTACGAACAACGTTTAATGGGTCTCCTTCATTGCTCTGATAGTACTCGAAAACGAGCTCCTTATCCTT